>CALMJO010000326.1 GCA_937864375.1 uncultured Spirochaetota bacterium | reverse complement strand
CGCCTCGTCCCGCGAGCGGCGGAGATCCTCCTCGGCGCGCACGCTATCCGACACGTCCTTGAAGGTCACCACCGCTCCCACGATGCCCCCCTTTTCCCTTATGGGGGTCGCCACGCATTCGGCCGGGAACCAGGTGTCGTTTGTGCGTTTCAGCATGAACCGGGCGCTTGCCGCCATCTGGCGCTCTTCTTCCCGAGGGGCCGACTCGCTCCCGCTCCATTCCTCGGGCTTCTCGTCGGGCGCAAACAGCTCGAGGAAATCGCTGTGGTTTCGGCCGATCATGTCCTCCACCCTGAACCCGAGCATCCGTGCGGCCGCGGGATTCGCGAAGGTGATGAGCCCGCTGGTATTGATGCCGTAAATTCCCTCCCCGGCGGACTCGAGTATCAATTCGTTCTGCCGGCTTATCTTTAGGAGCATGCTCTCCACATGCTTCCTCTCGGTGACGTCCCTCATGTTCAGGACGATCCCGCGGACCGATTCGTCGTAAAGAAGATTCGTGATCATGGCCTCCACGAAAACCCAGAATTCTTCCTTATGCTTCAGCCTGAACTGGACATCGAAGACCTGTTCCCTCGATTCTGCCGCGTTGCGCAACCGCGCCTCAATCCGCTCCCTGTCCTCGTGAAACACGAGATTCGCGAGTATCGTTCCCAGGAGCTCGAAAGGCTTGTAGCCCAGCACCTGCTCCACGAAGTCGCTTATGAAGCTGATGGCGCCGTTCTTTTCTATCACGCACACGATGTCCATCGAGTTGCTGATGATCGACTGGAAACGCCGCGCATTGCGCGCCATTTCGTCGATCGCATTTTTTCTTTCCGAAATATCCGCGACGACCAGCTGGGCGTATCCTATCCGGTCGCCCTTCTCAAGCGGATACAGGTGATACTGGAACCAGTAATCGCCACCCGCTCCCGGAGTAACGCTGAAGAACCTGTGCCGCTCCTTTCCGCCGTCAAGTACATCAGACAGACCGCCCGTGAATTCGTCGACGTCCTCGGGCGCAAGGTAGCCCAGCACCGACTCGCCCGTGCGCAGTTCCCTCCCGTGGACAGAACGCGTCCATGAAATCGCAGCGTCGTTGAATTCAATTATTTCACACTGCCGGTCCACGACTATGATGGGCTGGTAATTATTTGCGAAGAATGAGTTTAACCGGAGTTCCATCCGAGGCGCACCTGTCGGTACGTGAATCAATACCCTTTTTCCAACAAAAGTCAAACTTTATACGAAAGCAGCCGTCTCACGATATTTTTCCACGGGACTTCAAAAAATTCGGAAAAACCAAAAAATCCATGACATAATATTTGAGGGCTGCTTACATGTCCGGGCCTATCAATAGCAGCGACCATCAGGAGGAACCAGAGTAAGCCATGAAGATCGAGGAATGCAGGCAGTGTGAAAACTATTTCGATGAAAACATCGGACAGGTCATATGCGGCTTTTTCCGCGTGAAGGAATACAGGATCACCAGCGTAAATTCCCTCAACGAGCGGATCGTACTCGAATGCCCCAGAAAAGACTCAAACAACCGTGTTTCCAGGAAAGCCGGTTGAGCAATGACCGATCTCCCCGGCCCGGGTGAATCCAGTTTCACGAGTTACGCTCAGGCATGGGATCGTAGCGAGAATGCAATTGATGCATAAAAAAGAGGTTCGCCAAAGCGAACCTCTTTTTTATGCATCCCCGAGGGGATTCGAACCCCTGTTGCCGGGATGAAAACCCGGTGTCCTAGACCCCTAGACGACGGGGACATACGGCAGTCACTATAGAAACGGCCCAAAAATGGTCAATCTTTTTTTGGATGTCTCTTTTGAGTCGCCGGAGAATCGAACTCCGGACCCACTGCTTAAAAGGCAGTTGCTCTACCGACTGAGCTAGCGACTCGTCAAAACATGGTGCAACAATCTATAAGGTGGCGCAAACCTGTCAAATAAAAATTCTTCCCTGCCGCTCCCGGCAGCCATTGCGGGCATTACAGCATGGCGAAGGTGTTCTTTCTGTCCGGTCCCACCGACACAATGGAGACGGGGAGATCAAGCCTGTTGCTAATGAACCTGATATATTCCTTTGCGCGTGAAGGCAGATCGTCATAATGATTGCAGGTTGAAATGTCCTCGCTCCAGCCATCGAGCTCCTCGTACACCGGGGTGATATGGCCCAGGTGCGATGTGGGGCAGTAATCCAGTTTTTTACCGTCGATCTCGTAATTTACAGCAACACGTATTTTCTCCAAGCCGCTTAAAACGTCCAGCTTGGTGAGCGCAATGCTCGTGAGTCCGTTGGTTCTCCTGGCGAAGTCGAGGAGCTCGCAGTCAAACCATCCGCACCTCCTGGGCCGGCCTGTCGTGGAGCCGTACTCCCCTCCCTTCTCGCGAAGCATAACTCCAATTTCTCCCAGGTCTTCCGTGGGAAACGGCCCCTCGCCCACGCGGGTGACATACGCCTTGGTGATCCCTATCACTTCCTTGATCGCGAACGGCGGCAGCCCCGTCCCGGTGAGCGCCCCGCCTATGGTCGTGTTGGAGGACGTTACGTACGGATAGGTACCGTGATCGATGTCGAGCGCGTCTCCCTGGGCGCCCTCGAGCAGAATGCTCCTGTTCTGCCTGAGCGACTGGTACAGGAAATTCTGCGTGTTGATTATCATGTCCCTGATCCGGTCGCGGAATCCCAGGAGCATTCCCAGGACATCGGCGGGCTGGATGGGCTTCATCCCGTACACCTTTTCCAGATGCACATTTTTTATCTTCAGGGCCTGGTCGAGCCTCTCCCTGAGATAGGCTTCGTCCAGGAGGTCGCCCACGCGTATGCCCGTGCGCAGCGCCTTGTCGGCGTAGCTCGGGCCAATGCCGCGGCGCGTCGTGCCGATTTTTTTAGAGCTCGCCTCTTCCATGGCCGCATCGAGCGCCTTGTGGTAGGGAAGGATGAGATGCGCCGCATCGGAAACGTAAAGCCTCCCCGCGACTTCGACCCCGTCCTTTGCGAGCATATCGATTTCTGCGAGGAGCTGCTCCGGATCCAGCACCACGCCGTTCGAGATAACGCAGGTCTTATCCTTGTGAAGTATCCCCGATGGAATAAGGTGGAAGATGTATTTTTTCTCGTTGGTGACCACGGTGTGACCTGCGTTTGCGCCGCCCTGGTAGCGGACGATGATGTCGGCACTGGTCGAATAATAGTCGATCATCTTCGCTTTCCCTTCATCGCCCCACTGCGTGCCTATGACAGCGATACAGCTCATATATGTCCGCCTTTTCCGGTGATATTACCGCAACTCTGCCAGCCTAAAAAAATTTACTAAAATAACAAGCTTTTTTCATCGTGTCCCGGCCCTCCAGTTTAATGGAGGACAATAAAAAATCCACAGTCTCCTGTGGATTTATCAACTCTTCGCCGACCAGCGTCAGTGACGAATGCCCTTTATTTCGTATTTCTGCCTGAAAACCGGGTTTCCCTCGCCGTTGAAAATCACGACCCTCAGATAGTTAAAGAACTTGAAATCCTTCAGGTACGGACTCATGTGGTAGGTCCTCACCACGAGCTTGTCGATTACCTTTAATATGTAGGGCTTGCCGGTCTCCGGGTTGACGCCATCCTTGGGGTTCCTGGGATACGGGATGAGCAGCTTTTTGTCCCTGGCGTCGGGATTATCGTATTCAAAATTTGCGATGTTTTCCGGGAAGGGCACGAACGAGCTCATCCGGTCTTTTTCGGCGACCGGCATCTCGAAGCTCGATTTCGTCTTCTCGAATTTCTCGCAGGTCGCGATCGCAAAAATGTAGAGCTCCTGGGGCTTGTCCGTCATGCTCTGGATAACCAGCTCGACCTCGAGTACGTCGCCCTTGCCGGTTGCATCGATGCGGCGGTTGAAATAGTTTTCTACAATTTTGAAGTCGGAGCTGTACTGCGACTGTATGGGAACCTGGGTGACTGATTTGTCCCTGGCGCCGGTCCCCGTGGCGTCCTGGGCCATGGAAAACGATAGCGAAAAAATCGCGAGGCCTGAAACTGCGAATGCGCACATCTGTCGTACCATGTCATGCTCCGGCTTGCAGAGATATCTACACTTTTTTATCGGAACCGGGGCGCATTTATTTTAGATAAAATATCCCCTACAGGCCCAGTCCCCTCGCCACGATCATTTTCATCACTTCCGAGGTCCCGGCGTAAATCGTCTGCACCCTCGCGTCCAGGTAGAAGCGCGAGATGGGGTACTCGGCGCAATATCCGTAGCCGCCAAAGAGCTGGAGGCACTGGTCCGCCACACGTTTTGCCATCTCGGTTATCCAGAATTTTGCCATGCAGGTTTCGTTCACGACCGATTTCCCCGCCATGTGCGCCTTGATGAGGTCGTCCACGAAGCTCCGTCCCACCGCCAGTTCGGTCGCCATCTCCGCGAGGGAGAATTGCGTGTTCTGAAACCGGCTCAGGGGTTTACCGAACACCTTGCGCTCCTTCGTGTATGCGACCGTGATCTCGAAGCATTTTTCGGCGGCGGCCTGCGATCCGATCGCACAGAGGAGGCGTTCCGGCTGAAGCTTCTGCATCAGGTAGATGAAGCCCATTCCCTCCTGGCCCAGCAGGTTACCCTCAGGGATCTCGCAATCGTCGAAGAAGAGCTCGGCGGTATCCTGCGCCTTGAGCCCGATCTTTTTGATCGGCTCGCCGCGGGTAAAACCCGGGGCGCCGCGCTCTACGACAAAGAGACTCACCGACTGGTGAACGGGCGTGTCGGCCCCGCCGGTTTTCGCCGCCACCACCACGAGGTCCGACAGTATCCCGTTCGAGATGAAGGTCTTCTGACCGTTGAGCACCCATTTGCCGCCTTTCTTCACGGCGCTCGTTTTCATCGCGGCCAGGTCCGATCCTGCATCCGGCTCCGTCATCGCCACCGCGGTGATGCAGTCCCCGGTGATGCAGCCGGGCATCCACTTCTGCTTTTGCTCCTCGTTCCCGAACGCGTCAAGGTACGGAACGACGATATCGTTGTGGAGGGGGACGAACACGCTCCCCGCGCCGTAGCGCGCCAGTTCCTCGCCTATGATTACGGAATAAAGATAGTCGGCCCCCGCTCCCCCGTATTTTTCGTCCGCCCACGGCACGAGGTAGCCGTTATCACCGAATTTTTTCCATATCTCACGCGGCACGATCCCTTCCTTTTCCCAGGACTCGTAATGGTCGGCTATCACGGCGGTGATGAATTTTCGAAATGCCTCCTGGAAAATCTGATGTTCCTGGGTAAACGGCAGAGAGCGTTCCATGGCATGCCTCCATATATGTAATACGATAATATATAATACAAACATACATATAATTCAAGCACAAAATCATGACTCATCACGATCTGGAATCGGA
>CALMJO010000325.1 GCA_937864375.1 uncultured Spirochaetota bacterium | reverse complement strand
CCCTTGCTGAAACTCAATCGGTTCCGCTCCGCCATGACCGCAATCCCGTGGTCGCCAATGTACCCGTTGATAATCACGGCATCACCCGTCTCAATGGGACGGCGCTGCACCGCGGTATCAAGTATACCAATGCCCGCCGTATTAATAAAGATTTTATCTCCCTTTCCCTTCTGGACGACCTTCGTGTCCCCGGTGACGATCTTCACGCCGGCATAATCTGCGGCTTCGCGCATGGAAACGAGGATCTCCTTCAACATCTGGATCTCCAGGCTTTCCTCGAGAATGAGCGCGCATGAAAGATAGCGCGGCGTCGCGCCCATCATCGCGAGGTCGTTCACGGTTCCGTTTACCGCGAGCGAGCCTATAGTCCCCCCGGGAAATACGATGGGAGACACAGTGAAGCTGTCCGTGGTGAATGCGATTTTCCCTGCACCCACGTCCAGCACCGCGGCGTCGTCGAGCTGCACGCTGTCCCGGCCCAGGATCTCGCGGATGACCTTTTCGATCATCTCGTTCATGAGCTTTCCACCGCTTCCGTGGCCTGGGAGTATCTTTTCTTCCATTACTTTCTCCCGTACTTGTAGTATGCGGAGCACGGTCCCTCGGTGGAGACCATGCACGGGCCCACGGCCCTCTCCGGCGTGCACGCCCTGCCGAAGAGCGGGCAATCCGTGGGTATGATGAGCCCTCGCAGGAGATCGCCGCATCTGCATCCGGGATGTTCCTTTGGCGGAGGAGGCGTCACGGGGAATTTCTTCTGCGCATCGAATTCGGCGAACCCGCTCTTCAAGGCCAGGCCGCTCCCGGGGATTACCCCGATTCCCCGCCATTCGGTGTCCACCGTGTCGAAGACCTCGTACATGATCTCCTGAGCCTTAAGGTTTCCGCCATCGCGCACCACCCTCGTGTACTCGTTCAGGAGCTCCGGCCTTCCGGATTCTATAAGGTCGAGCAGCATCTGCGTTCCCCTGATGAGGTCATGGTTTTCGAATCCCACGACAACGCACGGCTTCTTATATTCGTCGGCGATGAATTTCCACGCGTTCACGCCAATGATCGCGCTCACATGCCCGGGCAGGATGAAGCCGTCAATGTTTACCTCCCGCGCGTCCAGGAGCGCCCTTACCGCGGGAACGGTGACCTTATTCCCGCAAAGGATCGAAAAGTTTTTAATGGAACGCTCCCGCGCCGTTCGCACCGCGATCGCCTCCGCGGGCGCGGTCGTTTCGAAACCCACGCTCAGGAACATGACCTGCGAACCGGGATTCTGCTCCGCGAGATCGACCGCGTCCACGGGAGAGTAGACGACCTCGACCCTCATCCCCTCGGCCTTTTCCCTTCCGAGCGAGCTGTAGGACGACGGCACCTTGATCATGTCGCCGAAGGTGGCGATGATCGCGCCGTGCACCTTCCCGATCTCGATGGCGCGGTCGAGGTACTCGTTCTGCGTCACGCACACCGGGCAGCCGGGACCGTCGACGAGCGAGAGCCGGGCGGGAAAGATGTCCTTCACTCCCGTGCGGAAAAATTCCGTGGTATGCGTTCCGCACACCTCCATGATGCGCACGTCGCGGGACAGGACGCGCGCCGAAAACGCCTCCGCCATTTCCTTGAGCTTAGGGGCAGCAGTCACTTCAAAATCTCCTTGGCGATCGCGACCTGGCCCACGGCCAGGCAACCGTCGTTGAAGGGTATTTTTCGCGGAATGAGTATGTCAAATTTTTTTTCTCGCAGTCCCCTCATGGACAGCCCCAGCAGGAGCCTGTTCTGGAAGGCGCCGCCCGAAAGCGCGACGGCATTGATGCCGGTGCGCTCCCGGAGCGACTCGGCAAGCGCGACGGTCGTCCGCACGATGGCCGCGTGGAACCGGTACGCGGTCTCATCCGTGGAATATCCGCGCTTCAGTAGTCCCTCACAATAGCGCACGAGCCCTGTAGTGGAGATTTCAATTTCCCCATCCCCGTGCATGGGGATTATAAACCCGTCATCCCGGGCATTGCGGGAACCTCTCAGTGCCGCTTCTTCGAGGAGCTGCGCCGCCTCCGCCTCGGCGGTGACCCGGTCGCGGATTCCAAGGATGGAGGACATGCCGTCACAGAGCCTCCCGATGCTGCAGGTGAGGGGGGAGTTGATGTTCTTGCCGATGATCTCGAGCACACTCTCCGCCTCCCGCCCGCGGCGCATCAGCTCGTGACCGGGACCAAACGCGTCGTTCAGGAGCGCCGTCCCTATCTTCCAGACGTCCCGAATCGCCGATTCGCCACCGGGCAGGGGAAAGTACGAAAAATGCGCCATGCGCGTGAAATGCGTCCTGTCCGCGACGAGGAATTCGCTTCCCCACAGCTTCCCGTCGGTGCCGTACCCCGTGCCGTCGAACGCGATCCCCAGGACGGGGCCCTCCCTGCCCGCATCCTCGAGCACGGAAACGATGTGCGCATGGTGATGCTGCGCCTTTAATCTCCCAAGCCCGGTTTCCTCCAGCGAATCCGCGAACTGCGTGGTGAAATATCCCGGGTGAAGGTCCGATATCACCGTTTCCGGGGTGAACGCGTATATCCGGCCAAGGTGCGCGATAGTCTCCGTGTAGACGTCGTTGCCCGCAAGGGTCGAAAGGTCTCCCACAAACTGGGAAAGTATGATCACCCCGTCGCGGGAGAACGCGAAGCTGTTTTTCAAATCACCCCCCGTCGCCAGGATGCTTTCAGGAACGACCGATGATTTGAAAGGAACCGGAACATAGCCCCTGGAGCGCCGGATGAAACAGGGAATCTCATCCTGCACGAAACGCACGCTGTCGTCGCTGAATGCGACGATCGCCCTGTTATAGCTCACGAAATAATCGGCGATACGGCCCAGGCGCTCGATTGCCTCCCCATCGCGGAAGACGATAGGCTCATCGCTGATATTTCCGCTCGTCATGACCTGCAGCATGTCCGGATCTTCCTTGAAGAGAAGATGCTGAAACGGCGCGTAGGGAAGCATGATCCCGATATCGCTGAGTCCGGGAGCGATCCCCTCGCACACCTCCCGGTTCTTTATTTTCAGGAGGACGATGGGCCTTTCCCGCGAACACAGCAGCTCCCGTTCAACCGGGCTCACATGAAGGAATGACTCGATCCTTTTCATGCTCCCTGCCATGAGTGCAAACGGCTTGAACGGCCTCCCCTTGCGGCTGCGCAGGATCGCCACCGCGGCGTCGTTCTTCGCGTCGCATGCCAGGAGGTATCCCCCCACGCCCTTTATGGCGACTATCGCACCGTCCCGGAGGGCGTCGACGGTCCTTTGCGTCACCCTGTCAATGGCTCGCTCCAGCACCTCCCCCGAGGCGCTCATGAATACCATTGCCGGCCCGCACTCGCCGCACGTATCGGGCTGCGTGTGAAACCTGCGGTCATCGGGATCGGCGTATTCGCGGGAACACGCGACGCACATGGTAAAGCCCGCCATCGAGGTGTTCTTCCTGTCGTACGGAATATCGCGCACGATGCTGAATCTCGGTCCGCAATTCGTACAGGTGATGAATGGATACTGGTACCGCCTGTCTTTAACGCTCAGCAACTCGTACAGGCAATCGTCGCATAACGCAGTATCCGGAGCGATGAAAGCGGTTCTCTCGAGAGCTTCCCGACTCTGTTCTATTACAAACCGATCCGCCCCGATGGGTTCCTTGGCGGCAACACAGAGTGATTCTATGAACGCCAGGGGAGGCGGTTCTGCAGAAATGGCGTCGATGAACGAATCAACATCGCGCTCATCGCCCTCGGCGATAATCTGCACACCGCGCGTATCATTCTTTACGCCGCCCCGTATCGCGTGCAGTCGCGCAAGCCGGTAGATATACGGCCTGAATCCGACTCCCTGCACGATACCGCTGATAGTTATTTCCCTGGAAACAATCATCCTGTTTTCAACACATGGGTATGAAATCTATCATGCGGCAACTTAAAAACTAATTAATTATTACTATTTCATCGGAGCTGATACTAGTCCGGCCTATTTTATGTAAACACTTGCAGTTGTTCTGTTAAAATTGTATTGACAAAAAAACCTAGCCATTGAGAGATTCAATCGTACCTCGATTCACGAATTCTTCGGTCCCCGGGACCATGGATTCATGAACTGAAGGGTGAAGCGGGAAACCGCTCCGCCTCCCGTGTTTGGAAAGGGGTTCGAACGAACAGCTACACGCGCTCTGCGTGCGTGTGCGCGTAAGCGCGAAACTCCCCCTTTATCCACACAGGCTTAGCTCTTTTTCAAACCTGTCATATAATGTTCACATGGCCCCAAGGGCATACTAATGCCCGGAAGTGCATATACGGACTCATCCCATTTTATCAAGGAGGTATGTGCGTGAACTCATTATCAGCGTTTATGAAATTTTTCGCACCGGTGATGCTTGCCGCCTGCGCGTTCGCCTATTGTGCATGCAGCGGGCCCATCGAGGCGATCAACCCCAGCACCACCGATGTGGTGACCGTTACGAACATCAACAAGTTCGTGACCGACGCCGACATCAAGGCAGGGGTCAAACGGACCAGCAACTATGTCTCCCCGGTGCGCATGTCGCACCAGAAGCATGAGGCCAGGAAGATCGAGTGCACACTGTGCCATCACAAGAACGGCAACGACGATCGCATCAAGCAGTGCGCGGCATGCCACAAGGGGAAGGCCGGTGACAAGACAATGCATGATTTCTGCATAGGCTGCCACATGAAGGATAAGTCGAAAGAAGCCCCTACCATGTGCCAGGACTGCCATAAGATCGAATCCGCAGAAAACTAGTTCGAATCATGAAAAGGATATTAATCCTCGGGATAGGCAATATTCTCATGAGCGATGACGGCATTGGCGTGTACATAGTCAACCACATCGCTGAATCGGGAATGGAGCTTCCCGCGCACGTCGAGCTGCTCGACGGCGGCACCGCGGGGCTTGATCTTGTCCCCTATCTCCAGGGCTTCGACAGGATCATCATCGTGGATGCGCTCAAGGTCGACGACAAGCCGGGGAGCGTGTACCGGTTTCCCGCGGCGCTCAGCAAGACAAGCTCGTCCCGCATGTCGCTGCATGAGCTCGGCGTCGCCGAGATTGTTCGCCATCTCAATCTCACGGGCGAGAATCCTGAGGTCGAGATCGTGGGTATCGTCCCCGAGGACATCGCAACATTCGACATTACCATAAGCACGTCGGTCCTGCGATCCGTCCCCCGTGTAATAGACGTGATCATGGAATCGGCGCGGCAATAACATTCGAGGAGGTTTTTGATGTCATTCAACAGGAGAGATTTTCTTAAAATCATGGGCGGAAGCGCGGTTGCCCTGGGCGTTTCCGGCGTGGTGCTCGAAGGATGCAAGAAGGCCCTCATGGAGGCGGCAAAGAGGACCAATGTGATCTGGATACAGGCCCAGTCGTGCTCAGGGTGTTCCGTATCGCTGATCAACACCATCGACCCCGACATCGCAAGCGTTATCACTCAGCACATCAGCCTTAATTATCACCAGACGCTTTCAGGCGGTACCGGTGACGCGGCGGTACAGGTGCTCGAGGAGGCGGTGAAGAAGCACCGGAAGGATTTCGTGCTCATCATCGAAGGCTCAATCCCGACAAAGTCCGACGAGTACTGCACCATAGGCGAGATCGACGGGAAGTACGTGGGCGCCCGCGAGTGGCTGCTCGAGCTCGGCAGGAACGCGAAGGCGATTATTTCGGTAGGGACCTGCGCCGCGTACGGCGGCATTCCAGGCGCAAAGCTGCGCGAAAACGGCGACAATCCTACCGGTGCGAAGGGCGTGCAGCACTTCTTCAGGGACAAAACCATCGTCAACATTCCCGGCTGTCCTCCCCACCCGGACTGGATGATCGGCTCCCTGGTCGAGTTCCTCACCAAGGGCAAGCTTGACCTGGACGAATACAATCGTCCAAGAATGTACTTCGGCAAGACCGTACACGAGCAGTGTGAGCAGCTTCCGGACTACAGGCGCGGGCGTTTTGCGAAAAAATGGGGCGAGCCCGGCTGCCTGTATCTGCTGGGTTGCCTTGGAATGGATTCGAACTGCGACATACCCAAACGCAAATGGCTGGGCGGCGTAAACTCATGCACGGGCAGCGGATCCGGCTGCATCGGCTGTACCGAGACCGTTTTCCCCGATACCGGTAGCCGCGGCATTTACAAGCATCTGAAGGCGAGCGCGGACGAGATCAGGAACATCGAGAACGCTGAAATCCGCACCGCCGTACTCACCCTGAAAAACGGAGGTACCATTAATGGCTAGAGTACTGATAGACCCCATAACGAGAATCGAGGGTCACCTTTCCATCGAGCTTGACGTGCAGCGGGGAAAGGTGGTAGACGCGAAGAGCAAGGGGGACATGTTCCGCGGGTACGAGAAAATCCTCCGCGGAAGAAACCCCGTTGACGCAAACCAGATCACCCAGCGTATCTGCGGCGTATGCCCCGTTTCGCACGGCATCGCGTCCAGCAAGTGCCTGGATTCCGCATTTAAGAACAAGCCCAATAAGAACGGCATGCTGCTCCGGAACCTCGTGCTTGGCGCGAATTTCCTCCAATCGCATATACTCCATTTCTACCACCTCGCCGCACTCGACTTTGTCGACATCAAGGCGATCGTGAATTACAAGGGAAGCGACAGCAGGCTCGCGGCAGTCAGGGACTGGGTGCTCGACGAGCTCAAGACCAAGAAGGGCCAGCCCGACGAGATAACCGCGGCTTCTCCCTTCCTGCCCCGTTACGAAGGCGACTTTTACATCAAGAAGCAGGATCTGAATATCGACGCCATCGCGCATTATCTGCAGGCGCTCGATATCCGCATGAAAGCCCACAAGATGGTAACCGCGTTCGGCGGACGCGTGCCGCACCTGATCGGGCTTGTTCCCGGCGGTGTGACGCAGGTTCCCACCCGCGAGAAGATCAGCGAGTACAGGAAGAACCTCAAGGAAGTTGAAAAATTCGTCAACGACGTGTACATCAAGGACGTGATCGCCGTCGCGAAGGAGTATTCGGATTACTTCAAGCTCGGAAAATACAGCAACATGCTTTCATACGGCCTGTTCGACGGCAACGTGGACGGCACCAAATTCTGGATGGAAAGGGGCGCATACGTGGACGGGAAAATCAAAGCCCTGGACACCTCGCTCATCAAGGAACAGGTTCGCTACGCCCGCTACAATTCCGGCTCCGACCTGCACCCGCTCAAGGGCCAGACCGAGCCGGACCCCAACAAGGGCGGCGCGTACACCTGGCTCAAGGCCCCCCGGTACGACGGTGCGGCGATGGAAGTGGGCCCGCTCGCCCGCGTGGTGGTTTCCTACGTCTCCGGCAACAAGGCGGTCAAGCAGGAAGTTGACGCGCTCCTAAAGACCTTCAGTGCCGACCTGGGTGCCGTGTTCTCGGTGCTCGGCCGTCACGCGAGCCGCGCGATCGAGGCAAAGCTCATCTGCCGGCAGGCGAAGGAATGGCTCGACGAGCTTGAGGTGGGCGGAGCTCCCAGAACCAGCTACGAGATTCCGGACAAGGGCGAAGGCGAAGGCCTCGTAGAAGCCGCCCGCGGCGCCCTGGGACACTGGATCGTGGTTGAAGACAAGAAGATTGCGAATTATCAGTGCGTTGTTCCCACGACATGGTTTTGCGGTCCCCGCGACGATAAGGGTACCCCCGGACCGGTCGAACAGGCGCTCATTGGCACTCCGATCGCGGACGTCAAGAATCCGATTGAGGCGGCCCGCGTGGTGCGCAGCTTCGACCCCTGCATCGCATGTGCGGTGCACGTGGTCGAAGGGGACAGGGAGATCGGCACCTTTAAAGTCTGCTGATACCTGACGTACTTAAAAGAAACGGGGCCAAATGGCCCCGTTTTTTTTTCCACTTCATTCGCTCCGCAACGGGACCATAGCTTTCTAACTTAGCCGCCCGGGTCACTTGCGCCATTCACCCCAGCCTGAATCCCAGCAGGTTCCAATAATGCATGAACCAGGTGAATGCCGCCATGGCCACGCATACGGCGCCCGCAAAAGCACGATCGAAGAATCCGCCAATCCCTTTCAACCACAGGTATGCGGTAAGAATGACGAAACCGGCGGAGAGCGCCGTCGAAAGCACTCCCAGCGCCAGGAGCTCTACGAGCCCAGCAGGCAGGGTCCAGCTGAATGAGATGTGAATCGAGTTAAGGAGCAGGAGTATCGTTGCAGCGAGCATGAACACGTTGAAAAAGCTTACTACACCTATAACACGCCAAGCCCATCGAACCGGGAGCTCTGCAGGTATTCCCCTGCGTCCTCTCCAGATGCCGACGGCTATTGACGCCACAAATGCTGCAAAGAATACGATGGAGCTGAAGCCAATGAGTACCGCATGGAATGCGCTGGTCTGGTACCAGGCAAGCCTGTCAAATGCCAGTATGGGAACTGATCCCAGGAAGAGGTGCGTAATCCTTCCGCTGGCATCCTCGCGAAATCCAAGCATCTCGCTACCGTCCTCTTTCCTGAAGAGCAGACTTCCGGACGGCAGGTAGCGATCCTTCCCGAGCGTAATGCTCCCATCGTCGAGCGCCCTGATCGTAAGGTCAGCCATGAAGACGCCGAACTTGGTGAGGTCCTTCCGAGAAATCCGGTTGGTCCGGTAGCCTCCCTCGAGTCTTTTTGTTAACGAACCATCGATTGGAGACGTTGTGACCGATTTTGCGTCCGTGGCATAATAGCGGTCTATTATCGCCTTTTGAACGTCTTTCGCAAGGATGTAGTGCCTGGAACCCGGTCCCGTGTATTCTATATTGTACGAAATGAAGAAACCCGCGTTCCGCTCAGGGAGAAGCGCCGTCAGCGTCTTGAAACCGGCGACCCAGCCGCCGTGTTCGATCATCCGCTCTCCGCGATACTCGGACTCTATGAAGCCCAGCCCGATGCCGGGGAGGGCTGGATGATTCGAAAACTCTCTTCTATGCATGGAATTGGCGCTTCCGGGCTTCAGGATTTCAGCGGCGCCATAGCGTCCCTGCTGGAGGTGAGCGATCATGAACCTGGCCATGTCCGACCCCGTTGTCATAAGGGTGGCCGCCGGGTAGCCGTATTCATGCTCGAGGGGAAGTACCTCGTGCCTGCCGTCACGGTAAAGGTAAGGGACTGCCATACGCGCCAGGAGCTCCGGTCTCGGAAGAAAATCGCTCGAGTCCATCCCGAGCGGTTTCAGGATATGGGTGCGCGCGTACGCATGGAACGGCTCTCCCGCAACCAGTTCCACTATATACCCGGCAAGGGAAAATCCCATGTTCGAATAGCTCGTGACCGTTCCGGGCTCCATCACCCTTTCCGGGATTGCGCGTTTCATGAATTCAGCCAGGGGGATGATCTTCTGTTCATCCAGCGTCGCAGTATCGAGGTTCCGTTCGTCGAATCCGGCCGTGTGCGTGAGAAGGTTAGTGAGCGTAATAGGCACTGGGAACGTACCGGGAATTTTCACCTCCTTTAGATATGCATTTACATCCGAATCGAGGCTTAGTTTCCCGCGCTCAACGAGCTGCATTACCGCCGTTGCAGTAACAAGCTTTGAATTTGATGCGACCCGCACCACGGTGAGATCCGGGTCAAAGGGGATCTTTCGTTCCAGATCGGCGAGCCCGTATCCCTTTTTATAAAAAATGCGTCCATTCTTAACGAATACGAAGACCGCACCGGGCACGTTGTATTTCTCAAGGCCTGGCATGATGACGCCGTCAATAAAGGCGCTCATAGCCCCGGGATCGGCCGGGCCGGACTGCGGGTACGCGGGGAGCATGCATACCGCCATTATGAGCGCGATCAAACCACACTGGAAGCTCACAGTTTTCAGTGGGTACCCTCCTGCACGAGTAGAACATCCAGCCATCTGAATATGGCTGCAGCTTTTTAGTTTTTGGTTCCCTTCACCATGACAATTCCCTGCGTTACCGTGTATTCGTCGATCGTGAATCCTGCCCTGACCATGCAGTCACGGACGGTATCCGGGGGGATGCGCAGTTTCTCATAGGAGCTCACGCTTTGTCTCCATGCTGAACCATCGTATTCATACACCAGGTCGTTTACGGTTACATGGCTCCGGTGATAGTCGAGAACGCATACAAAAATGCGTTCTTTCTCGCTGCGTACGGGTATGAAGCGTTCGGATCCAACGAGCTCCACGGTGAGGTCCCTGAAACCGAGGATGAGAAGGCCCGCATCGACCAGCTCCGAGTGGCAGTTCGCGATCAGCGCTCTCACATGATCCATGCTCGTCAAATGGGTAAGGGTGTCTCCCATACAGACGATGAGCTCGGGGCTTTTCCCCGCATATGCCGTGAAATCCATCATGTCGGCATTGACTATTTCTATGCTGCGCGTGCCGGCTCTGATGCGAATCTCTTCCAGAAGGGTAGGACTGAAGTCGACCGCGGTAACCCGAAATCCAGCATCCGCCAGAGGAACCGACTGAAAGCCTGGTCCTGCCCCCAGGTCGATCGCGACGCCGGTGCCTCGTGGCGTTATGCCGCGGAGCGAGAAAAACTCCTCGTTATTTCCCCGCTGCCGGTCAAATCCACCGTAAATCCAGGTATAATGAGCGGCTAGGTGCTGTTCGTAATGGGAGCGGGTGTCCATGTGATTTTATTTCAGAAGGTCCTTGGTGGCGTCCACTCATGACCGGAAGAATTCTCCAGGCCGGATTGAACGCACGAAAAGCGCGTTCCTTGAAAAGCCCGCCCCTTCAGGGTGAAAAGCCTTCGGGTATGGGGCTTGACATTCCCGGTTGAAAATGGAAGCCCCCGCCCTGGGAATACGATGGCCCGTGTCGGTTCATAACCGACCCGGTGATGAACTACCTGCGCTTATCGTACAGCCTGATGCGCTGAATGATGATGTCGGTCATCGGAGTGCTGCTGACCGGCGCTGCGGATTTCTGCACGACGGGCTTTATTGCCTTGGGCTTCCTGGCCGCGGGTTTCGCTTTTTTAACGACTTTTGCCGCTTTTGCCGGTTTCGCCTTCTTTACCGCTTTTACAGGTTTTGCCTTCTTCACGGCTTTCGCGGCCTTGGGCGGTTTCGCTTTCTTCGCAGCCTTGACAGCGGTATTCTTCTTAGCAGCCTTGGCAGGTTTCGCTTTCTTTACCGCCTTGGCAGGTTTTGCCTTTTTAGCGGTTTTTGCCGTTGCCTTTTTAGCCGTCGCTTTTTTCGCAGGTTTTGCCTTGCCCCTCATCTTCTATGGCCTCCAGGTGTAAATTTGTACTATTCATTAAAGTGCTGCATTTCCTATCATTATGATTCGGCAAAAGCAGCGCTAAAAAACACCCGATTTTTCTTTATTCCTATTTGTCCAGCACCTTGAACTCGGTCCTCCTGTTCCGTGCATCGAACTCTTCCCCCATCCTTGGAATGAGCGGCTCGCGCTTTCCCGCGCCGCGCACCGTGAAACGGTTCCCGTCAAGGCCCCTTCCCACGAGGTAATCCCTGACCGCCTGCGCGCGCTCGAGGCTCAAACGATCGTTGAGCGTGTCGTCCCCCTGCAGGTCCGTATGGCCCGTGATCTCGAACTTGACCGTGGGATTGGCGCGGAGGAACTCGGAGAGCGCGTCAAGGTAGGGGAAGGATTCCGGCTTGATCCGCGACGATTCGAAGTCGAAGTGGATGGCATGTACGTCAAAACGAGCATTTTTCTCGATTGGTACGAGCTCAAGCAGCAGTGGATCACCCTTCAGGTCCGCCGATCCCAGCGCCCTGAAAAGCGGAAGGTATCCCTTCTCCGTGATGCCGATCTCGATGTCGTTCTCGCCAGGCCCGGGCTTGAACAGGGCCTCACCGCGCGCATCCGTGCGTTTCTTCACCTGGCGCGTCAGCGTCTCCTCGTCGCTCTTGCGGATTTTCGATGCGATATTCATTTCCACAGAAAGGGGCGCGCCGGTTTTTTTGTCGCGCACGATCACCTTGATCCCTGTATCCTGGATCCCCGCTCCGTAAATGTCGTAAAGTCCCTGCCCCCCAGGCCGGTTCGAGCAGAAATAGAAGTCATTTCCCGCGAACGCCGGCTGCACCTCATTATATTTGGTATTCACGCCCGTCCCCAGGTTGACGGGCGTCCCGAACGCCCCTTTTTCCACGGTCACGTACCAGATGTCCCAGCCTCCCTGGCCGCCGGGGCGCAGTGAAGAAAAATAGAGCCCCTTCCCGTCCGGCGAGGGCATGGGCCCGGTATCCGAGGCGCGCACGTTCACCGGTGACGGGAGGGCCGTCGGGTTTACGAATTCGCCGTCTACGTAATCGGCTTTCATGATGAAGGCTCGCGTAATGTCGCCGAACGGCCAGGTGGTGTAATAGATTGAGAGAAGGTCCGGGCTCAGGCTGGGTGAGCGTTCATGATGGGGCGTGTTGACCGCGCCCGGCAGTCGTATGGGCCTCGCCCATCGGTTCCCCAGGTTTTTCGAGACGTAGATATCGTACGACACCAGCACCTCGCCGGGGCGTGCGCCCTGCATCTCCAGGCTCCCGTCGCGATCGCTCGCGAAAAAGATAAACCCGGCGTCGGGCGTGATGTAGGGCGTCTCGTCGTTGTAAGACGAATTTATCTCGTCGAACGGCCGGGGGTCAGTCCACGCGCCGTTTTCGAAGGTGCTTATATAAATGTCCTGGTACTTGTCCTGGCCTCGCTTTGAGTTGAAGACCATGACCCTGCCGTCCTCAGTAAACGAGGGCGAGAAGTCGTCTCCCGCGGAATTGATGGGGGGACCGAGGTTCACCGCGTTGTCCACGCGCACCATCTGCGTCCATGCTGTCGTGAAGAAGATGAGCGATGCCGCTGCGGCGGCCAGGAGTATCGCGTATCGCACTGTCTTTCGCATGATCATCTTTCCGTGCACGATAATAGTCACGAGTCACCTCCATTGCAAGCAGTAAATCGGTCCCCGGCGCCACGTGCTCCATAAAATGATTGCATAGATCGGCGGGACGTGGACACTCATAAGCGGTATCCGGAATGCGAATTGATTTTCACACGCACATATTTCCACCGGGAGCGCGGGAGCGGCGCGCTTCGTTCCTGCATGATCCGGGCTTTTCCGCGCTGTATTCCACGAGTCCGTCGCGCATGGCCGGTCATGAAGACCTTCTGGAGGCGATGAATCGCGACGGTATCGACGCGGCGGTCGCGATGGGCTTTCCCTGGACGGACGAAGAGTCCGCCGGGCTTCACAACGACTACCTGCTGGAGTCCTCGCGGGAATCCGCGGGCAGGATCGTTCCCTTCGCCTGCGTGCCCCGTTCCTGCACCAGCATCACTGCGTACACCCGCGATCTCGCGCGCGCCGGGTTTCGCGGGATAGGCGAGCTCGCGTTTTATCACGAGGGATTCAATGCCCTGCAGGAAGATTTCCTGGCCGGGGTCATCTCGGCTGCCGGGGAATGCGCCCTGGCCGTCTGCCTTCACCTTAACGAACCCCTGGGCCATGACTACCCGGGGAAATACCAGACCCCCTTTTCAAGCATATACCGGATAGTTTTGGAGCATCCCGGGGTGCCGATCATACTTTCGCACTGGGGAGGCGGCATCCTCTTCTACGAGCTCATGCCGGAGGTGCGTGCCGCGTTCGCGCATGTGTACTATGACACGGCAGCCTCACCATACCTTTACCGGGACGATGTCTATGCCGCCGCCGCGGGAATCGCGGGCCCCGGAAAGATCCTGTTCGGTACCGATTTTCCTCTCCTTTCGGCCGCACGCTATGTACACGCAATAGAAGCCTCCTCCCTGGACGAGGGCGCCATTTCGGGAATCCTGGGAGAAAATGCCCGCAGGCTCCTTTTGGGCTGACAAGGGGCTCCCCTTCGGTTCTCCCATAAAATAATTGCCAAATGGCGCGTGATGCTATTAAGTATATCCTCGCCGGAAGACATGACATGAATACCTCCATCGCATTCCTGGACGCATCGACGGTCGACTACGGGGACATCAGTCTCGCGGCGCTGCAATCGATCGGCTCTCTTCAAAGGTACGAGCTCACTCGCCAGGCGGACCTTCCTGCGCGAATGAAAGACGTCGCCATCGCCGTAACGAACAAAGTAGTGTTTGACGAGGAAGCCATTGCAGCGTGCCCGGCGCTTCGCATGATCGCCGTGGCCGCAACCGGCTACAACAATATCGACATAGATGCCGCGGCACGCGCCGGGATCGCAGTAGCCAATGTTCCCGACTACTCAACCTCTTCGGTAGCCCAATTCACCATGACGTTCATACTTGCGCTGGCGACACGCCTCCCGGAATACAACGCCGCCACCCACGATGGTGCGTGGAGCCGCTCGCCCATCTTCACGCTTGGCGCTTGGCCCACCTTCGAGTTGAAGGACAAGGTGATTGGCATCCTGGGCATGGGGGCGATCGGCCGCGAGGTTGCGCGCCTGGCGGCGGCCTTTGGC
>CALMJO010000324.1 GCA_937864375.1 uncultured Spirochaetota bacterium | reverse complement strand
TCATGAAGCGCCTCGCGGACAGCCTCAACCTGGGCGCGCTCACGGTCGCGGGAAAGACCATCGGTGACATCGTGAATGAGGCGCTCGTCCTGGACGAGAAGGTGATCCCTGAGCGCGCGAACGCCTACCTCCCGGAGGGAGGCACGGTCGCCCTCTTTGGAAACCTGGCCCCCGACGGCGCCGTGGTGAAGCAGAGCGCGGTCGCGAAGGACATGCTGGTCTTTGAAGGCCCCGCGCGTATCTTCGAGTCCGAGGCGGCGTGCCTAGCGGCCATCAGGGAGAAAAGCCTGCGTGAGGGAGAGGTCGTGGTGATACGGAACGAGGGCCCGCGCGGGGGGCCCGGTATGGCGGAGACGCTCGCCGTCACCATGGGGATCGAGCTCGCCGGATTCAAGAGGGTCGCGCTCATCACGGACGGGCGCTTTTCGGGCACCTCGGCCGGACCGTGCATAGGGCACGTGTCGCCGGAGGCGCACGCGGGCGGACCCATCGCCGCGCTCAGGGACGGCGACCTCATCGCGATCGACGTGCCCGGGCGGAAGCTGGAGGTGCGGCTCACTGACGCCCAGATCGACGCGCGCATGAAGGACTGGATGCCGGTGGAGCGCGACATCCCCGCAGGCTACATGAGGCGTTATGTGAAACATGTTGGCTCCGCCGCAAAGGGTGCGGTCCTGGGCTAAAGGTGCGGGCAGGAATCCGGTCGCACACACATACACGGGAGGAGATACCATGGCGCTCGCGTGGAGCGCGCTCACCTTCCTGACGGGAACGGGACGAAGCCTCCTGGGCGTACTCGTCCCCCGCGTGCGGCCGGTGGGAGCCGCGCCGGTCATGTACACAAGGGAATATGCTTGCATGCAACCATGAATAGGTGATATTCTTTGTCCAGCGGAGGTTCTTCCATGAAAAAAATACGGTTAGGCAGGGTCCCAAAGATCGTCCTTCTTTCCATTCTTGGCGTTATCCTTCTTATCGCGTTTTCCGGCACCGGGTATTACTTTTACATTACGCGAAGCCCCATGCCCCGCATGGACGGGACGCTGCAGGCCAAGGGCCTGGCCGACCGGGTTGAAATCATCCGGGATTCAAACGGCGTTCCGCATATCTACGCGAAGAACATGCAGGACCTGTTCTTCGCCCAGGGATACGTGCATGCCCAGGACCGCTGGTGGCAGATGGAATTTTTCCGCCATACCTGCGGCGGCAGGATAGAGGAGCTCACCGGCAAAAAGCCCGCCCTGGTCGCAGCCGACATCTATCTACGCTCGCTCGGCCTGTACCAGGCATGCCGGAGGGAATACGAGCTTTTCACGCCGGCGGAGCGCGCCATGCTCGACGCGTTCGCCCGGGGCGTCAACGCGTACATCGCGGACAGGAAGCCCGGCGAGCTCTCGGTGAATTATTCGATCCTGGGCCTCACCGGCGTGAAATTCAGGATTGAGCCCTGGACCGCGCTGGATTCGCTGGTCTTTTCCAAGCTCATGGCATGGGACCTTGGCCTGAGCCGCGACCCCGAGGTGATCCGCACGAAGCTTCATAAAATGCTGGGCCGCGACATGGCGGAACGCTGGTTCCTGCCTGCATGGCCGCTGGACAAACGACCCACGATCCTGCTCGAGGACGACGTGCGTGCGATCGGCATGAACGTCGCGTCGGCGGTCCGCGCGGCATGCAACGGTCCGTTGATGGCGGCCATGGACCATGATCGCGGGACGGGCGTCCCGGCGCCCGACATGGACTGGCTGCTTGGCGGGCAGGAGGGGACCGGCAGCAACAGCTGGGTCGCCACCGGCAGCATGACGCAGAGCGGCAGGGCGCTGCTCGAAAACGATCCGCACCTGGGGATCCAGATGCCCTCCATCTGGTACGAGATCGCGCTCCACTGCCCGGATGACGGCACCGGCCGTCCGTTCGACGTCATCGGGTTCACGTTTTCTTCGAATCCCGGGGTCGTCATCGGCCACAACAACGACATCGCGTGGGGAATCACCAACGTCTATCCCGACGTAAACGACCTCTACATGATAAGGGTGAATCCCGCCAACCCGCTTCAGTACGAGTGGAACGGCGCCTGGCGCGCGATGACGGTGAGGCAGGAGGAGATAAGGTTCGGGAACGGGAAGACCTCGTTCACCGTCACGGTCCGGGAGACCCACCTGGGCCCCATCATCAACGACAACAGGTACGACGCCTCTACGGACGCGCCGGGCGGCTTCAACAACACCGACCCGCTCGCGCTTCACTGGACTGGCCTGGAGCCCGGCCGGATCGCGCTGGCGATCATTGGGCTCGACAGGGCGCGCAACTGGGAGGAATTCCGCGAGGCCCTGAAAAACTGGGACACCCCGTCGCAGAGCGTCGTGTACGCGGACGCCAGGGGCAACATTGGCTACCAGATGCCCGGGCGGATCCCCGTCCGTCCCGGAAACCTGACGGGCCAGGTACCCACGCCCGGGTGGAGCTCGGAGTACGAATGGAAGGGATACGTTCCCTTTGACCTTCTGCCCCGCGCGTACAATCCCCCGCGCAACTACATCGTGGCCGCGAACCAGGAGGTCGCGCCGGCATCCTACTACGCGATGCTCCGGGGGAAGCTGGGCGGCAACCCGGACTTCGGAAGCGCGTACATCAAGTGGAACTACGGCTACCGCGGGGAGCGCATTTACGAGCTCGTGAAAAAGCTCGCCCCGCTCACGATCGACGCCTGCCGCGAGATCGCGGGCGACAACAGGTACCTGCCCGCCGACGAAATACTTCCCTTCATGGCGGCCCTGAAGATCGAAGATCCCGTTCTTGCCGGGGCGCGGGACTGGCTCGTGGCGTGGGACCGGGTCGCAGGGGAAAAGAGCCCCCATGCCGCGCTCTTCTTCTGCTTCTGGATGAAGCTGATGGACAACGTCTTCAGGGACAGAATTGGCGATACGGCGAAGGTGGACGGGGGCGACAGGGAGATGCGTGCCCTAGATCTCCTGTTGAAGAACCCGTCGGACCCCTGGTGGGACGATCTTTCAACGAAGGACAGGGTCGAAACCAGGGATGACGCCCTTGCG
>CALMJO010000323.1 GCA_937864375.1 uncultured Spirochaetota bacterium | reverse complement strand
TACACCTCTCTATTCGTCGGCAGCGTCAGATGTGTATAAGAGACAGGAACAATACGGTGCCTCGGCCGCCGACTGGGAATCCGGCGCGATCGCGCACGTGGCGAAGAAGAACGGGAAGAAGCTGGTCATACTGCGAGTCGTGTCCGACGTCGTCGACAGGAAGGGCAGCGAAACCTACGGGAACGAGGAGGCGTTCAGGGAGGCCTGCCGCGCGCTCATGAAGGCGCTACTCGCCAAGCTCCCGCTGCTTCTTTGAGAGCGCGTAACAAGAAAAGGCGTGTAAGAATGGGGGATAGGGGGAGAGAGGAGACGGATAAATCACCCCCGCACCCCCGAAGGGGGCAAAGAAAAAATCGTTCAGACAGGGATATGCATGATACACAGAATTGAAATTCAAAAATACGGTAAGCTTGTCCGGCGATCATTTAAAATCACTGATACCGAATTACAGTGAATCAGCCATTCCTGTCGATCCTGTTCATCCCTTCTAAAATTGTTTATGCATTCTCAATAAATGAAACGCGGATCGGCCCAGGTTATCCAATGTACGCCTTTACCCCCCTCCGGGGGGCAAGGGGGGCAAACCTCAATCCAAATCCTTATCTCTTCTATCGCCGTTAATCCATTATCTCCTCATCCCCAAATAGAGGCGCCCTCAGCTGCAGTGTTGTATAATTCTATTTCGCATAACGCGCACCCAGCCATCCCACCGCGCATCCCAGCACTGCGGAGAAGACCGCGATGGGAACCGCGGCCCGCATGCCCTGTTCCGCGACGATGATCATTATGGGAAGTCCCGCCAGCTCGGCGATGACGATGCCCTTGAGCCACGGCCGCAGCCCGATCTCCACGTGGGTTATGATGACGCCCAGGACAACCCAGTGAACGAACGCCGACAGGTCCGCGCGCCACGGCAGGTCCTGCGCGATCATGGGAATCACGTCGACGATCCCCGCGGCAATCCCGATCCCGATGGAAACCAGCAATTTTCTCATGGCGAACCTCCTGCAAAATAAAAACATCTTTTACCGGGCGTAGCAAATAAACAACGTGCAATAATGGGCGATAGGGGGAGGGGGGAGATGGAAGAGAAACTAGTTTTGTTTTTACTTCCAGCAAAACCAAATCCTTATCTCTTCCATCGCCGTTAATCCTCTATCTCCTCATCCCCCATGAGAGGCGCCCGCGGGACCAGTTCGGAATGGGTGCGCAGTGAAAGCATCCGGGCGGGATTTTCACCCCGCCCGGTTTGTTTCAGTTGAAGATGTTCTGGAAGAATGGTAGAAAGCTCAGGTCGTTGAACACGACCAGCACCCCGAGCACGATCAGGAGCGCCACGCCCACGAACTGGATGCGCTCCATCACTTTCTGGCTTATGGGCTTGCCCTTGATCGCCTCGAACAGGAAGAAGAGGATGAAGCTCCCGTCCACCGCGGGAATGGGGAGCAGGTTCATCACCATGAGGATGATGGAAATCTTTGCCATGAGGACGATGAAGGCCGAAATCCCCCTGTAATACGCGGTGTCTCCCGCGATCTTCGCGATCCGTATGGGGCCCGACAGGTTCTGCCTCACGTCCAGCTCCCCGGAGAAGAGCATGCCCATGCCCTTGAGGTTCATCAGGACGAACTCGAACGGGTCGGTGAGCGATTTCACGAAACCGTCCGCAAGACCGTACCTGAGCGCGGTCATGTCGGGGGCGATCGCGGTTTCGATCCCCACGAAGCCGAATTTCTCGTAGGCGACGACGCCGCGATACAAGCCGCCCGCGGTCTCTATGCGGACCGGCTGTCCCTTGAGAGCCGCGAGCCTCTTCTCGAACGCCTCGAAGGAGGGCACCGTCTCGCCGTTCAGCTTCACCGTGCCGCGCGCAATGCCCGTCTTCACC
>CALMJO010000322.1 GCA_937864375.1 uncultured Spirochaetota bacterium | reverse complement strand
TAACAATTGCGTATACGACCGCCGGGGGCATACTCGCCGACATCTATTCCGATTTTTTCCAGCTCATCGTGCTGTGGATCGCGTCGGCGGCGTGCGCGATCACGGTGATGTGGCTGCTACAGGGGCAGCTCGCCATACCGGCGGGAGAGGCGGGGAGGTTGGAGATATTCCGGTTCGCCACGAGCGGGATTGGAGACGGGGACGCCTTTTCCTTCTGGCCGATGATCCTGGGCGGATTTTTTCTCTACGTGTCGTATTACGGCTGTGACCAGAGCCAGGCACAGAGGCTGCTCACGGCCGCGACCGACCGCGAGGCGCAGAAGGCGCTCGTGATGAACGGCGTGATGAGATTCCTGCTCACCGCGACCTACTGCGGCGTGGGGGTGCTCATGATCCCCTTTCTCCTGCGCACGCCGGAATTCGCAAAGAGTCTCGCCGATGTTCCGCCTGATTTCATGATGCCGCGTTTTTTCGTGGAATACCTTCCCTCGGGAATGAGGGGGCTCATGGTGGCGGGAATCCTGGCGGCGAGCATGTCGAGCCTTGATTCCGCGATGAACTCGCTGTCCGCATCCTCGTGGGAGGACGTGCTGGTCAATATATTTCCAAGCGCGGCGTCCGTGTCGGAGAGGGCGAGGGTCGTATGGGCGCGCATGCTCTCCGTAACCTGGGGACTCTTCGCGACCTGGTTCGGGCTTCGCGTGGCCGGCGGTTCCGAGACCGTGATCGAGCTCGTGAATAAGATCGGCTCGGCGTTCTACGGGCCGGTGGCCGGGTTCTTCGCGCTGGGCATACTCTTCCCTAGGGTGCGCGGCGCGCAGGCATTAACCGGGCTAGCGGGGGGCACGGCGCTCAACCTGGCGCTCTGGATGTTTTTCCCGCGCGAAGTGTCCTGGATGTGGTGGAACGCGACGGGATTCGCCGGCACGGTTGTGCTCGGGTTTGTCCTTTCGCTTCCCGGCGGAGATAAAAGCTTGAGGCTCGTGGCGGCACCGCGCCGGTACCTGGGTGAGGCCCCGAATAGCTTCGTGGTCTCACTTCTCGTGTGGACCGCGGTCATCGTCGCTTCCTGCGCGGTTGTGCAATATGCCATCGTGCGTTAGACAGATACTTGATTTGAAGAAAGGACCCATCCCTTGCGCATGCGGTATCATGGTGAACGAATGACGCGCAGGAGATCTCCCGGAAGGGGTCTGCCGTGGGTACTCCTTGGTAATCCCCAATAGAAATACCAGCAGCGAATTTCTCCAATGCGATCTTCCCTGATCATGTACTCACTGAAGGGGTAATAGTTATTTCTGCCCTCGTCCGGTAATACTTCATCCAGGTACTCGATTATAGCGATCCTTACCAGAGACGAAACAGAGCGCCTGGTGAGTTTTCTTAGATCTGTAACGAGCTCGTTTTCCTCCGGTCGATAATGAATTACGAAAGTGTCCCATTCCCCATCCGGTGCGGGCGGCTGGTAGCGCACCAGGGTGAAGCCGCCCTGATAACGGTCAATATCCTTCATGAGAAGGCGCAGAACCCTCATAATGACATCGCGCTGAGGGATTTTCAGCCGGCAAGCCGCGCGCTCAATCATTCGTGATAGGAAGGGGCGCATATTGATCGAGGTGGTAAGAAGTATAGAGCCTGATCGAATCGATAATCGTTTCATGTATATAGTACGTGCGGCAAAGCGAAATTTGAAAAAGAATATTAGAAACGCCACAATAGTTATTGCTGTAAGCATGTACAATGCGGAACAATCCTGAACAGAACAATGGTTAACTCAATACCTGTTCCGGTGAACGAACTCGTCCAGCTCGCGCCTGAACGCGCGTGGAAGAAGCGAAATGCCCGGCTTGAGGTACCCCACGGCGATAAGCAGCGGGATGATCCTGTCCGTCGGGATTCCAAACTCATTTTTAACGGCGTTCTCGTCGAACCCGTCCATGGGATGGGTCTCAAGGCCGAACCCGCGCGCCGCGGCCATGATGCTCATCCCGAAGAAGGATGCGTTCTTGACTGCGAAAATTTTTCGCGCCACGCTGTCTGGCGGGCCATGGCGCATGGCGGGCCCGGATCTCGATTTCTCCGCGGATTCTCGCGTCGCGTACCCCAGGCGCACCTGGGCGTCAAGCACGCGGTCCATGTTCTCCTCTATGGCGTTCGGGTTTGCGATGATAATGAGCATCACCGAAGCCTCTTCGACCTTTTGCTGGTTCGAGGCGCATTTTCTCAACACGGATTTCCTCTCCGGATCGTCTACTGCCACGACTTCCCACGGCTGCAGGTTGAACGATGACGGCGAAAGGTTCGCGACGCGGAGGATTTCGTCGATCATTTCCGCGGAGACGGCGCGGGACGGATCAAAAAAGTTAATCGATCGACGCCCCCTGAGTGCGCTTAGAATATCCATTGTATCCCTCCGGACCCTGATCAATTAATTTACCAAGGGATCGGGCGAAAGTCCATGAGCTGTCCTAAACCCCCGGAGGTTGGCGCTATTTCAAAGAATCCAGTGAATGCCGGCGTCGTGCTTGACGTGCTGACAGTAAGGATGTTAGATTTAAGGCCGCGATTGGCGGGGGGGCCGAGCAACCCATCCTCGCACCAGAAACCGGAGGTACAGTCATGGGCTCGCTCACCCCCACACGCGAACAGGTCAGCTGGCTGGGATCGCTCCCCGACGAGGGACCATTCGTCATGATAAACCTCCTGCGTTTCAAGCGGGAACCGGCCGCTGCGGCGGGGGAGGAATCGTACGGGCGTTACATGCATGATGTGGCTCCCCTCCTTGCGCGCGCGGGCGGACGGCTCCTGTGGTGGGGCGATGTCCGTGGCGTCTTCATAG
Source organism: uncultured Spirochaetota bacterium (assembly GCA_937864375.1). Taxonomy (GTDB): domain Bacteria; phylum Spirochaetota; class UBA4802; order UBA4802; family UBA5368; genus FW300-bin19. The sequence continues at coordinate 1,207 of CALMJO010000322.1, read as the reverse complement.
GAGAGCAGTCGGGATGGTGGGACCGGGTGCTTCTCGTCGAGTATCCCTCGCCCGGGGCGTTCCTGGGTATGATTACATCGCCGGACTACCTCGCGGTGCACGCGCACAGGGAATCGGGGCTCGATGATTCGGCCCTCCTGGTTTCCAGGACGCGGATGTCGGTCATGGATGGGAGGCGCTCATGAAGACCTGGATGAAGGTTGGCATCGCAATTCCCCTCCCAGTTCTCGCGCTCTGCATTCTCGCGCTTGGAGCGTTGTATGTCCGATGGGGCGGGGGAGATTACCTGCGCGACATGAGCACGAAGCCGCTCATGAACGAATCCGCGCTCGAGGTAGTCGCGGACCTGGACTCGCCGCCCGGCAATATTGCGGTTTCGGCGTCGGGAAGGTTGTTTTTTACATTTCATCCCGACGCGAAACCTTCGATAAACGTGGCCGAACTCGTGAATGGCAAACCGGTACCCTATCCGAACGCGTCTTACCAGGACGCGAAAGCGCCCGCACAACGCTTCTCAACGGTGCTTGCGCTTCGCATCGATTCGAAAAACCGGCTCTGGACGCTCGACCATGGGAACCACGGAACCGACAGGCCGCGCCTATACGCCTTTGACCTTTCGAACAACTCGCTCGTGTACGAGTACGAGTTCCCGTGGGAGCTTGCAGGTCCCGGCTCAATGATGAACGACATGCAGATCGATCCCGCCTCGCAATACATGTATATCGCGGACACGAGCATAGTGCTGAATACGCCTGCGGTTCTGGTGCTCGCCATTGATTCGAAGAAATGCCGCAGGCTCCTGGACTCGCATCCCTCGCTCAAGGCGACGAAACACCGGATGAAAATTGACGGGCGCGACATCGCCCTCGCGGGCCTTATCCCGCTCAAGATAAACCTTGATTCCATCGCACTCGAAAGGACGGGGACCTGGCTCTACTACGGGCCGCTCACCGGGGACTCCATGTACCGCATAGAAACCAGGTACCTGAAAGACGAGACGCTCACCCCCGGAGAGCTTGCCTCGCACGTGGAGCGCTACGCGGAAAAGTCCCACAGCGACGGCCTCACCACGGACGCGGCCGGCAGCAACGCGCCCTGGGGTGAATTGATGTCCACCCTCGCCAAGCGCCGGGGCGCGGCGGGGTGCGTCTGCGACAGCCAGATCCGCGACTGCGTGCGGATCATCGAGATGGGATTCCCCGTCTAC
>CALMJO010000321.1 GCA_937864375.1 uncultured Spirochaetota bacterium | reverse complement strand
TATTCTGTTAGCCTGGAGCGCAATATTGCATGAGGTATTTTCGTGTTAGAATGGGGGATATGGGGATTGATGAGATCGTGGAGATAAAGGTTTTTTGAATCCTTCTTGTTAAGATAACCGCTTATCCAACACACCACCTTCCTGAAACAGTACACCCGACGGTTCTATCTCATCCATCGCCGTCAATCCGTTATCTCGTCATCTCCCTTGAAAGGCGCCCCATGGAATTGCGTCCTTCCTGCAACCCGAAAATGAATTGACCCGGGCCGTCACAACCGTATGCTCGATTTCAACACTCGCGACAGGAGGACAAAATGGACGACCGCGAAAAACTTCAGAAAAAGGCCGACTTCTGCAAGAACGGATGCCCCGTCTGCACCAAGGCGCGTAAAAAGGGAAAAGGCTTCCTCTTCTGGATGGTGAAGCTCGAGCGGCACGTATGCCCGTACTGCCGCGCCTATGAAAAGGTGTACGGGAAGCCGGCGTACCTGTGATCCTCCCCTCACGAATTTTCTGCTCGCCCATGGCGGAGCTCACCACGCCGGCGCTCCGCATGACCATCAGGCGCTTTTCCACGGAGGCGGTGCTCTGCTCGGAGATGCTCGCGGCGGGCGCGGTCGCCGCTCATGCCCCGCATAACGCCCCGCTTATTCAGAAGCTCCCCGGCGACGACCCGTTCATCTACCAGCTCGTGGGCGCGAATCCCGCCGTCATGGCCCGGGCATGCGGGATTCTCGAGGAGCTCGGCTGCTTCTCTATTGACATCAACATGGGCTGCGCCGCGCCCGACATCCTCAAGACCGGCGCAGGCGCCGGCCTCCTGGCCAATCCCGATCGCGCGCGTGAGGTCGTGCGCGCCTGCCGCGGCGCGGTGAAGGGAGCGCTCTCCGTCAAGATGCGCTCCGGTTTCGCGGATTCCGACGGCGACAGGCTCGTGGAATTCGGACGCATGCTCCAGGGAGAGGGCGTGGATTTCATCACGCTGCACGGGAGGCACGCAAAGCTGGGCTTCCGGCGCAGCGCGGACTGGGGCCTCGTAAAACTCCTCCATGAATCCCTTTCCATTCCCGTGATCGGGAACGGCGATATCACGAGCGCCCAAATCGCCGCCTCGCGCCTGCGCGAGTCCGGATGCGACGCGGTGATGCTCGGGCGCGAAGGGGTGAAGTCGCCCTGGATCTTCGCCCTGTGCGAGAGGGCGCTCGGCGGCGACGCCCGGCCCCTCACCGTCGACGTGTGCGACGTGTTCCTCGACACGCTGCGCGCGATCGAATCGCTTCTTCCGGAAAAGCTGCACAGGAGCCGGGGGCACCGGTTCGCGTTTTACTACTCCGGCAACGCGCATTTCTCGCACGAGCTCTTCACGCGCATCCGGAAGGAAATTTCCATTGACGGCATGGCGCGCGCGGTGGCCAAATATTTCGACAGGAATCCCGGCGAGCGCGTGCGGGAATTCAGGGTGAACACGGGAGACGGATCATGATGATAATGAAATGCGCCGCGCGCCGCGGCAGGGTCTTTTACGCGATCGTGGACGGGAAGCGCGCGTACCCGCTCAGGGGCCGCACTACCGTCCTGGAGCTTTTCCGTTTGGCCGGGAAAAAATCCCCTACTGCTCCATCGGTTCCCCTGTCCTCGCTCACGCCGCTCGCTCCCACCGACGACACCGCGCGCGTATTCTGCGCGGGGCTCAACTACATGGACCACGCGATCGAGCTGCGCATGCCCGCGCCCAAAAGCCCCATCTTCTTCTCGAAGACATCCGGATCCCTCTGCGGCGCGCGCGACGACATCCCGTATCCGGATTCCGTGCGCCTCCTTGACTACGAGATCGAGCTCGCCGTGATAATAGGGCGAAGGATCGGCGCCCGCGACATCGTGAC
>CALMJO010000320.1 GCA_937864375.1 uncultured Spirochaetota bacterium | reverse complement strand
TCAACAAGGAGGGGCTGGGCGTGGTCCTCTACATGCGCCAGGAGGGGCGGGGGATCGGCCTGGGCAACAAGCTCAAGGCATACCATTTGCAGGAGCAGGGCCTGGACACCGTCGAGGCGAACATCAAGCTCGGCTTCCCGGCGGATCTCAGGGACTACGGCATCGGGGCGCAGATCCTCGTGGACCTGGGGCTTCACACCATCCGCCTGATCACGAACAATCCCAAGAAGCTCATCGGCCTCGAGGGATACGGCCTGGAGATCGTGGGGCGCGTCCCCATCGAAGTCCCCGCGGGGAAGGAGAACATCCGCTACCTGCGCACCAAGAAGGACAAGATGGGCCACCTCCTCTCGAAGAACCTGGACGGGAGACACGAATCCTGATGGAGGGCGCCGAGTCCCAGTCCATCGTCGTGATCGACGACGAGGAGATAATCCGCTACACGCTGCAGAAGAAGCTTTCACGCATAGGATATCATGTCATCTCGCTCGAGAAGGCCGAGGACATGATTTATTTATTGAAGACCAGCGAGAGCAGCATCGACCTGGTCATCACCGACATCAAGCTGCGCAAGATGGACGGGATCGAGCTCCTGCGCCACATAAGCGCCCTCGAAAAGCCCATCCCCACGCTCATCATCACCGGGCAGGCCAACGTGGAAGACGCGATCCGGGCCCTGCGCTACGGCGCGAGCGACATCATCCGCAAGCCCTTCGACATCAACGAGGTGGCCTCCACCGTGCGCAGCATCCTCCGGCGCACGCAGGAGAAGGAGCTCGCGGGGGGGCTCGGGAAGTTCGTGGAATACGAAAAGGGCGTGTACACCATCCCGGTGGACGACACCCTGGGCTCGGTCATCTCCTTCCAGCTCACGCGCAACCTCGCCCCGTCGGGCCTGTGCAACGGCACCACCGCGGACAACATCGCCATGGCGATCCGCGAGGCGGTGAGTAACGCCATGTTCCACGGCAACCTGGAGGTGCCGTCGAGCATACGCGAGGAGAAGGGGCTCAAGGGCTTCAACGACGAGATCGAGAAACGCAAGGCCGACCCGGCCTACGACGGCAGGAGGGTCCGACTGGAGTACGAGCTCACGCGGGATTTCGTGGAATATATCATCGAGGACGAGGGGCCCGGGTTCAATTTCCGCGAGCTGCCCGATCCCCGCGACCCCGAAAATTTCTTGAAAGACAGCGGGAGAGGGCTCCTAATAATACGCATACACATGGACGAGGTGGACTGGAACGACCGGGGGAACCGCATCAGGTTCCGCAAGTACCGGGTACAGAGAAACGGTGTCGCATAACGGAGGCGCGCATGTACTATACGATCAGGTGGGACGGTGACTCGGTATCGATGCTGGACCAGCGGCTGCTCCCCGCGCACGAGGTGTATCATACGTGCACGAGCCACCTGGAGGTGGCGGCAGCCATCACCGACATGGTGATCAGGGGCGCGCCGGCAATCGGCATCGCCGCGGCGATGGGCATCGCGCTCGCCGCGGTCCGCATGACCGTCTCGAACGCCGACGAATTCAGGAAGGAGCTTCTCCAGGTGTGCGACACCCTCGGGAAGACGCGCCCCACGGCGGTGAACCTGTTCTGGACCATCAACCGGATGAAAAAGATCATCGAGTCGGGAACCGGCGTGCAGGACCTCAAGGCGCGCCTCGAGAAAGAGGCGGTGGCCATCCTGGAGGAGGACGTGACCATCAACCGCGCGATCGGCAGGAACGGCGCGCGCTATCTCGCCGACGGCGACGTCGTCATGACGCACTGCAACGCGGGGGCCCTGGCCACCGGCGGGTACGGGACGGCGCTGGGCGTCATCAGGGCCGCGGTGGAGGACGGGAAGAAAATCCAGGTGATCGCCTGCGAGACGCGCCCCTACCTGCAGGGCTCGCGCCTCACCGCGTGGGAGCTTCTTCAAGACCGCATCCCCGTCACGCTCATCACCGACAACATGGCGGGATACTTCATGCGCCAGGGGCTCGTCAAGAAGGTCATCGTGGGCGCCGACCGGATCGCGGCCAACGGCGACACCGCGAACAAGATCGGCACCTACACCCACTCGGTGCTGGCGAAGGAGCACCGCATCCCCTTCTTCGTGGCCGCGCCCATCTCGACGCTGGACCCGAACACGCCCAACGGCGACGCGATCGTCATCGAGGAGCGCGGGATCGACGAGGTCGCCTACATCATGGGGACGCAGATCGCCCCGGAGGGGGTGTTCATTAAGAACCCGGCGTTCGACATCACCCCCGCGCAGAACATCTCGGCGATCATCACCGAAAAGGGAGTGATAGAGAGCCCGCGCGACAAGGGGATAAAAAGCGTGCTCTGAGGGAGCGTGCCGCGGGACGGGGAGAGCGCGTTATGCGGCATTATCCAGTCGGCTCCCGTCCCTGAAGCGCGTGCTCACGGAAAAAACTCGAGGTAGGCGCGCAGGATCGTCTCTCCCCACAGCACGGAGACCGCGAGCCCCGCGGCAAGCGGGGGCGCAAAGGGAAACCTGATGCGAAGCCCCTTTCCCGAGAAGGCCGCGCAGGCCACTCCCGCGATGGATCCCAGCACGAGCGCGGCCTCCAGCACGACTATTGACTGCTCCCACCCGGAAAAAAAACCGATCGCAGCGGCCAGCTTCACGTCGCCGCCGCCAAAGCTTCCCGGAAAGACGAGCATCATCACCGCGAAGAACGCGAACATTCCCAGAGCCCCGAGCAGGTGCGGTACGATTTCTCCGCCGGTAATGACCGGGAACAGGGATACCAGGAAAAACGCAGCGTTCAGGCTCGCGGGGATGGTGAACGTCTTCGCGTCGATGATCGCGATCGCGACGGCGAGGCCCAGCAGCAGGTAGATCGAAACGGCGCCTGCCGATGCGCCCATCTTCCAGTACACGAGGAGCGCAAGCAGGCCGTACCCGGCCTCGGCCGCCGGATAGGCCCATGGAATGCTCTCTTCACATTGAGCGCATTTCCCGCGAAGGTACGCGAAGCCGGCGAGGGGGACCAGTCCCAGGAAAGAAACGGGAGCGCGGCAGCGGGGGCAGCGCGAGCGGGTGGCTAGCATTGCGCGCGGCCGGCCGCGGTAGGCATCGTCGCACATCCGGAGCGCAAGCGTATAAAAGAAGCTTCCCCAGACCGCGCCCGTAAAAAAGACCGCGCAATCCGCCAGGATGCCCGCGAGCGTCATACGCCTACTGGTTCCGGTCGCGCGGCAGGACGAGGGCGGCATCGGCGCGCCGTGCGATCCTGGGCGGGTCCTCGCCGATGAGCGCGCAGTCGCGGCCCCCGGCCACGCGGTCGCGCGGGACGCCGAATTCGGCGGTAAGGACGCGGGCGATTTCGGCCGACCTGGCCTGTGCGGTGTTCAGCCACCGCTCGTCCTCGCCCTCGCCGCGCGCGCACACGAGGACGCGGGCCCGTCCGTACACGCGGGCCGCGTTCGCCAGGTCCCTGAGCCCCGCGCGCGCCTCGCCGGAGAGACGCGTGCTCTTGGGAGAGAACTCGATGTGGAGCGGGGCCGATACCAGCAGGAACGGCGCTCCGTCAGCTTCCGGGTTCTGCGGTGCGGCCGGGAGCTCGCGCGGGACGTCCCCCGGCTGCGCGGTCAGCTGATTGACGATGCCCGGATTCAGGATGGTGGAGACCGGCATGGTCGCGCGCGGGCGGAGCTGGTGTTCCCACAGGCCCGATGCGAGCTCGAGGACCTCCATGACGCACAATCCGCCGCCGTGTCCCGCGGCGCATGCGCGGCGGTTGTCCTCGATGCCGGCAAATTTCACGCGGGCGATGGATTCCTTCGCCTCGCCGGCCTCCTGGCGGCAGAGGCCGCCCAGGACCTCCGCGGCGGGATCGGGATTGGCCGCCGCGGCGGCGCTTTCCGCGATCCAGGCCCCGGCGAAGGCAGCGAGCCTTTCACGGTTCTGCAGCAGGAATGACTCGCGGGTTACGAACACCCAGGGGATGAGCGAATCGGCGTCCATGGTCGTGAGCACGATCGACGAACCGGCGCGCGTCCCGACGGCGCGGGCCACGGACGTGTATTCCCCCGCGCAGAGATCGGACCTGCCGCGCGCGAAGAGCGCCGCCGCGTCCCGCGGGCTCACCGTGAAATCCCACTGCATGTCGTCGGGATTGATCCCCTGCGTTTTCAGGAGGTGCAGCATCATGAAATGACCCGACGAGCCTCGCGCGCAGGCGATCCTCTGTCCCTTCATTGAGGAAAGCCGTTCCCGGGATTTGGCCCAGGCGATCGCATGCGCGCCCCGCGACCAGCCCGCGCACATGAATGCAACGGGGTTGCACGAAGCGAAGTCGATCCTGTAAAGGGCGAGCGCGTCCGCGGGAATGAGAACGATGCCGGCGTCGCCGCGCGACAGCGCCCTGAGGGCATTGCGCGGAACGTCCGTGATGCGAAATGCGACCGTCCCTTCAACCTTTCCAAAGGAGGAACCCCCCGGTTCGCGCACCGCACGCGCCATCCCGGGAAGGCCCAGGGCTCCCGCCATGACCATGACGTCGAGCCGGCCGGGTTTCGACCGTTCTTCGAGCGCGCCCTCCGCGGCGGAGCGCGGCGTGCGGGCTTCCCCGTTCAGCCATCCGCCGGCCACCGCCGCGCACACCATGGCGGCCATGCATATGCCGGCGATGAGCGCCCGCCCGCTTCGATGAAAGTTGATCGATTCCAAGGACGATTCCTGCAGGGATTTATATGCCGATATAGTAGCTCACGCCGAAAAGAAGGATGTCGCCGCGGACGTTGATGTCGCGCTTGGGCGTTTTGGTGGAGACGCCCGCATCCGTCAGACCATCATTTTTCAGCGGGAAGCTCATGCCTTCCTGATGAATCCATTCCGTGGTGATGGTGAACTTGTCGCTTATGGGGACCTCGGCGCCAAGCAGAAGGTGGTAGGCGACGAACATGCCGGAATAGCTGGTGCGCTTGTCGCCGGATAACCCTGACCGGGTTTGCATGTTGAATGCTGGCGCCAATGCCGCCTGTATGGGGTCAGTCTGAGTGATTTTCACATAGGCATGATGTAATGTACCGCCCCCTCCTATGAAAAAATAGGTGCGCTTTTTAAGGGGCATGATGATGCCGATCGTCGCGGGGAGCGCATTCTGGTAAGTAGAAATCTTGACCTTGTTCTTGTTTCCCGCGGCCGTGGGCGTTATTGATCCTTCGACAGGCAGTATTGGCTGCGTATAATGCCATCCGAACCGGAACAGGAAATAATTGAACTGGTAGCGCGCGTTGACACCGAACACAGGACAATAGGGTACGCTGATCTGGTCCACCTTGGTCCCGGTGGAATCGCTCTTGTATGATTCCATTCCGGAATTGAGCTTTTCTGCCATTGAATCAACGCCATTTGGCCCGTAGGTAAACCCAAGGTTCAACCCGAGCGAAAATTCACCTATGGCGTGCGCACCGCGGGGAATCGCCAGCGCGCAGAGCACCGCCCCGATAAGGAATATACGAAAAAGTCGTGCTTTCATGGCGTTCTTCATAGTGTTCGCTTAACGACCGTTGCCGCGATCAACAACATGGTTTCGTCGATCCTCAAATCGAATAGAAATAGTATGATATCCCCAGGCTGAACCTGTACCCGGTAAAATCGATCTTCGCGAAATCGACCGCACCTGCACCCGCCAAGCCGGTTGTGTCGCTTGAAGTGCCGTCCTTGATGGTCTCCGTCGCACCCTTGTAGTACGCCAGCGTGGTCTTGAGCGCGAACTTTTCCCCAATGAAATATTCTCCCTCGAGCATGAGTACCAGAGGAAGCGCCCACCCGGAAAAGGATCCCTTTCGTTCCCCTGCCGCCCATTCGAAATCGTTTTTATATTGGCCGTAGGCATAGGCCAGCCCGCAGCTGAAGGATATCTTCACGTCCTTCCAGAAGGGAATGACCAGGCCCAGGGTGAGGGGCACATCGTAGCTGGTCATGGAATAGCCGCACTTGAGGACGGTTTCGGTGCCTGCGTCGTCGAACATTCCCTTTCCCTCTCCGCCGTAGACGCTCATGGAGTAATTGCCGCCAACGCGCAGGAGGAAATAATCGAAAAAAACTGCCTTGAAGTCCACGCCGCAGGAAATACCGAACAGGCGCTGAACTTCCTTCGTATTGAATCCAGAAAGGCTCTTGTTTATCCCGTCGACGCCGGTGTTGGAATCGAACACGATCGCCTGCGTGGTCGAATAGAGGTTTCCGCCGTACGAGGGCATGATGCCCGCAGAGAAGCCCATCGAATAATTGGCCGTCCCCGCCGCCAGGGGCGCCGCGCCGAACAGGAACAGAAACAGGAGCAGACTGATTTTCTTCATGGCTCGTTCGCTATAACAGATAGTACATCGCGCCTATGAGCATGCGATGACCTGTGAAGTCGACATACATGTTCTTCCACGTCGAGACGCTCGGCTGCGTTGCCATCATCGGCTTGGAGCGCGCGTCGATATACTCCCATTCCATGTAAAGCTTTATGAAAGACGTGATATTGAGCTGCATCCCGCATAAAAAGCCGTACCCGAGCGCGGACGCCGAGATGTCTTCCTTCGTCCCGTGTTTGACGCTTCCCGTCGCGAGAAGGTAGGCTATGCCGCCCCCCATGTAGAATTCTCCAATGTCCTGGACGGGAAAGTTCAGTCCCGCGAAGCACGGCACCTGCGAATACTGGATGCGGTATTCGGCGGTCGTATCGCCGTTCGTGGAAGGCTCTAGCACCTCGCCCTTGGTGAACAGGAAGGTCGTGTCGATGCCCGCGCGTATGAAGAAAAACTTGAGATTCGTCTTGAACGCGCACCCCACGAGGATGTCGGTCTGGGGCTTGATCTGCATCGTGGGGTCGTAGGAATCAAGGTTGCCCACGTTGTGGTGCGCGCCCACGTGGATGCCCACCCCGAAATACTCGGCGCGTGAGGATGCCGGCAGCAGGAGGAGCGCCGCGAGCATGACCGCCGGAATTGTTATCAGGGAGGCGGAGAGCATGGATGACCGTGCACGTTCCATGGCCTGATTATCGCCGCGGACGGGCCGTCCGTCAAGACAAATATTTGGGTCCTTTTCCGCGCGGGGGCGGGCTCAGATGTCCTTGAAAAGGCTTTGGGCCTTTTGCTTGCCGGTAAGCCGCTCGTAATCGTCGTAGTCAACGAACACGAGCGCGGGCGCTTTCCTGCGCAGCCGCGCCACGATCTCGTGGCGGCCGCCCCTGGATTCCCGCGCCGTTATGTACCTGAAGGTGCGCGCGCACTTGGGACACTGCGCCGCCCCTTCCACTTTTATTCCGATCTCCCTGCAGCCCGGGCAGAACCCGAACTTGTCGTCGGCGATGATGATGTGTTCCGCGACCTCGGCGACATCGACCTCGGTCCAGATGCGCATGTGTTCCATGGTTTCCTCCGCGGGGAAAATAGCGCCGCCTCGTCGCAGGCCCCGTCCGTGCGCGACATGGGTGTTCCCATGCTGAACCGGATCGCTTCAATTAGCAAACAGATTTTGGGCGGACAGGGTGCGGACCGATCCAGCGCCAAATGTTCGTTGACGGCGGCGGGAGCGCCTGCACTATGCATCATACGCACGAATCAAGGTTGATCGGGAGCGGTTCTCATGAAGATACTGGTAATCGGCGTCGGGGTGATCGGGACGACATACGCGTGGCAGATTGCGCGCGGGGGAAACGAGCTCACGCATTTCGTGCGTGCGGGCAAAAAGCGCTTCTACGACGAGCACGGCATCCGGGTGCGCTGCCTGGACCAGCGACACGGTGCGGGCGCCGAAGTCGACGATATGTACAGGCCCGCATTCACCGAGGACTTTTCCCCGGAAGACGGCTACGAACTCATCATCTGCGCGGTCAACAGCCACCAGCTTGGGGATGTGCTTCCCCTCTTAAAAAACAAGGCCGGAGACGCGACCGTGCTCTTCCTCCAGAACATGCGTCCCGGCGACGACGAGCTGATCGGAAAATTCCTGGACGCGTCGCGCTACGTGATCGGCTACCCCTTCAAGACGGGCGGCGGGAGGGACGAACCGGGCATCAGCACGGTGATATTCGGGAACCGGCTTTCGAACACGGTGCTGGGCGAAAGGGACGGAAGCGTAACGCCGCGGCTCAGGCACATCCGCGCGCTCCTGGAAAAGGCGGACATGAACCCGAAGATCATCCGGAAGATCATCCCCTACATCCGCACGCACTACATCTGGGCCGCCGCGTCGGTGGCCGCGTTTATCAAGGCCGGCTCCTGGGAGCGCTTCATAAGCCCGGAGATCATCAGGGAATCGTATCTCGCGATGCGCGAGGGCTGGGAAGTGTGCGTGCGCCAGGGAATCAACCCGCGCCGCGTCGCGCCCACCTGCTATTTTTACCTGCCGCTCTTCCTGCTGGTGCCCTTCACCAGGCACATGTACGACGACGAGGGGATGCGCAGGATGTTCCAAGGTCACGTGGATCATTCTCCTGACGAGATGCGCGCCATGTATTACGACGTGCTCGCGCTTGGCGATGAGCATGGGTTGGGGATGCCGCATTACCGGGGATTCAAGCCCTTCATAGAGCGGTATTTTTCAAGGACATGAACGGGGGCCCGAGCAGCTCACGGGCATGACGAAATGCCTGCCGGCGTACCGACGCCCTGCCCAGTCCGCGGATAGGTATCTTGAGTACGACCGGGAATGCTGTGCGTCGAGGCGCTTGCCCGGCAATCGTACCGTCGCCGGTTCCGCTGCCGGGAAGCCCCCTGGCGGTTCTATTTCTTTACGACCTTCGCCTTCAGCGCTTCTTCTTTGAAGCTCTTCGCAAAGGTGAACTTGGGAACCTTCGTCGCCTTCTTGGGAGGAATGATCATTTCCTGCCCGGTAAGGGGATTGCGTCCCTTGCGCGCCTTGGTCGCGGGACGGACCCTGATGAACATCTTGCCGAACTTGCCCACCGGGACCCTGTCGCCGTTCATGACGCCGGCCTGGACGACGTTGAACACGTCATCGATGATTTCCTTTGCCAGCTTCCTGGGAATCTGGTTCTTTTCGGAGATGTACTGTATCATTGACGATGCAGTCACCTTGCTGGGGAATTTTACCTGGTTTTCTTTCTTTGCCATCATGACTCCTTGTATTCTGGATAACACTTATTCACATCTCCGAAAATGCAATATTGTCAAATTAATTCTTGTCGAGTTGAAAAATAATAATACAGTCTCCCCCGGAAGCGGAACGGGCCCCCGGCGCGTGCCAGGGTGAAAAAAGGCCCCCGGCGGGACGCGGCAGGGCGCATACCCGGGCTTCCGCCCAAGGAGAGAACCATGAAAGACCGAATTCGCAACTCACTAGTCCTCCACGGCCTGGTCGCGACCCTGCTGGGCGTCGTGTCCGGCGCCGTCCTCGCCTTCATTCTCACCGGGGACATACCCGGCGGGGCCAGGGCATGGCACCAGGCGCACCTGCAGGGGATCATGAGCGGTCTCCTGGCGATGGCTGCGGGAGCATTCGTTCGCCACCTGCGGCTCGGGGAAGGCGCACTCAGGTTCATGGGATGGGCCTTCATCCTCCAGGCGTACGGATTTTCGCTGGGAACCGTCGCGGGGGCGCTTACCGGGCATCGGGGCCTGGAAGCCGTGATGCCGGTGGGTAACATTGTCCTGTACGTCGCGTACACGATAGCCGGCGTGTCCTCCCTGGCAGGCGTGATCGTGGCGCTCTACGGCGCCCTGGCAGCCAGGCGGGGCGTCCCAGGCTGAGCGCGCGGCCGCCAGGAGCCCGCGGCCCGGTTGAGCCTGTGGAATATCCCCCTGTTTTTCCGGTACAGGTTCAGGAACTCGGCGTATATCCGGTCGTACTCCGCCGCTCGCGCGGCGTCGGGCTCGAATATCCCGTCGAATTCTACGAACCCGGGGATGTCGCCAAAGGCGATGTGGCCCAGCGCGACCGCGGCGATGTAGGCGGCGCCGCGCGCGTTCGCCTGGATGGGGTCCTTTACCCGCCTGACCGTCCTTTTAAGCACGTCGGCGAATATGCCGCACCATGCGTCGGAGCGCGCGCCCCCTCCCACGATGCTTATGGGCTCGAGCGCCCTTCCCGTGAACTTCTCGACCGCAGCCAGGCTCCACCTGGTGTTGTAGGCGACGCCCTCCAGCACCGCGCGCAGGATGTGGTCGGTGGTCGTCGTCATCGAGATGTTGAAGAGCGCGCCGCGGAGCATCGTGTCGTCCACGGGGGTGCGCTCGCCGTTCAGCCATGGCGCGAATATGAGGGAGCCGCTCCCCGGCGGGACACGCTTCACGGTTTCGTCCAGCCGCCCGTAGGGATCCGGGGGACGCCGCGGCGAGTAGAAATGGCTCGAATGAAAGATGATGTTGTCCAGCAGGAATTTCAGCGCGCCGCCCGCGATATCCTGCTCGTTGATGCACTGGTACCTGCCCGGGATGGCCGAGGGCAGTGAAGCGACCTGTCCGGCGACGTCGGTCTTCTTGAAGGGGACGACGCACTCGATCCAGGACGAGGTCCCTATGTACAGGTGCCCCTCGTAGTCCCGCACCGCGCCGGACCCCACGAGCGCCGACTGGTGATCGGGAGAGCCCCCCGCCACTACCACGTCGGCGCGCAGCCCCAGCTCCTTCGCCACCGCGGGCCGGATCGTCCCCACGATGTCGGTCGCCCCGATCAGCCGGGGAAGCTTGTCCGCCCCGATGCCCGCCGCGCGCAGGAGCGGCTCACAGTAGCGGATATTCGTCAGGTCACGGTTGTCGGTGGCCCAGAAGAGTGTTATGGAATCGTGCGTGGCGGCGAACTCGCCCGTGAGCCGCAGGTTGAAGTAGTCCTTGCTTCCCAGGAACTTCCAGGTCGCATCGTAAATCCGCGGGAACTCTTCCCTCGTGAGGATGACGTGCGCGATGTCGTCCTTGCCGGAGAGCGCCGGTCCCCCGCCCGTGAGACGAATCCAGCGGTAGAGCTTCCAGAGATTGTAGCCCATGACGCTGGGAAAGCCGCCCATCATCGCAGCGACGTAAGGCGCACCGCGCGAATCCATCCACGTTAACGAACGCATGAGGTGGCGGCCCTCACGGTCGACGGCGACGGTGCTTGAAAAGGTGCTGGACACGGATACCGCGTCGATGCCCCGCGCGAGTCCCCGCCTGCGCTTCAAAAGGCGCTTCGCCGCGCGGAGGAACGCGTTCCACCAGTCCTCCGGGTCCTGCTCGGCCCCGCCCCCGGGGAGGAAGTGGATGGGCGTGGGCTCGCTTTCGAAATCGACGACCCGGCCGTGGATGGACACGAGCGCCACCTTGCAGCCCGACGTCCCGTGATCGATCGCGAGAATGTAGCGCCCGGTAGTGGTTCGTGCCATGGCTTCTATAAATCCATCTTCGTGACGGTGCCGCTGGCGTCCACCTTCTCGATGATGAAGCCGCTGAAGCCGTCACCGCTCTTTTTGCTCTTCTCGAGGTCCATGACCTGCGGCATGAGTGCGAGCACGTCCGCCGGGCTCACGCAGGCCTCGGGAGGGAGCACGCCCGGTCCCTGGACCTTGCCCTGGTGCATGAGGATGGCGCCCATCGCCGCGGGTATGCCGGTCCCCTCTCCCAGGGCCTCGCTCTTTGAAGCCATGTGCACGCGGTACTCCAGGTAGGCGCCGCCCTTCTTCCCCTTGACGACCACGGAGGCGCAGCCCCTCTGCTTTCCGAATGCCGTCTCTTTAAGAATTCTTTCCCGCTCGCGGATGATGAAGGCCATCGCGAATTCCGCGGGTACGACCGGCTGGCCCTTCACCATGACCGGTTCCTTGCCCGCGAGTCCCAGTCCGCACAGGTCCCTGGTGAGGTTGTAGTATTCGTTGGGAATGACGGAGCCCTTGTTGGTCACGCGTCTCGTTTTAATATATCTGGGAATCGTGACCTGCTCGGGATGCGGGTAGGGATAGAGCGGGACCTTTCCCAGGACGGGAAAGTCGAATGTCTCTCGCAGCGCCACGCCGTCCTCGCGGAAGTACTTCACGTACTTCAACTCCCCGTCCAGGAACATGGGGATGTCGATGCTCATGCAGTGGAAGCGGTGGCCGATCACGCCCTCTCCCTCGACGGGCTCGCCGCCGTGCGCGTGGAAGATGTCGATGGAGTCGGTCTCGTCGAGGAATGAGGTCGAGACCAGCTTCGCGATGATGTTCGTCACGCCCGGCGAGTTACCCATGCCGATGAGCGCCGTGATTCCCGCGCTGCGCGCCTGCGCGTCCATGCCCAGTATGTCCAGCGTCACGTCCACGTCGTCGCAGATGTCCACGTAGTCGATCTTCGCCTCGAGCACCGCGGACAGGATGGGCTTCACCGTGCTGTAGAAGGGGCCCACGCAGTTCAGTACCACGCTGGCGCCCGCGATCGCGCTCCTTATGCTCGCGGTGTCCAGCGCGTCGAACTTCATAACCTGGACCTTCGCGGCCCCGATCTCCTTCTTAAGCTGGTCGGCCCTCCCGGTATTGTAATCGCAGATGAGGACCTGGGAGAATTCATCGTGGCGTGCCAGCGTCTTCACCGCCACGGAACCCACCGCCCCTGCGCCCCCCAGTACCGCTACCTTGCTCATATATCACCTCTCACAATATTAACG
>CALMJO010000319.1 GCA_937864375.1 uncultured Spirochaetota bacterium | reverse complement strand
TTCATAATACCATCTTATAGCACATTATTTACCCACTCACAAGCCGGAAGCGCCAGAAATAAATTTTGCCAGATTGCAGGAGCTCGACGGCACTTCCGAAACTGCTCATGAAATATCCATAAGTTTGAAAAATGTAGTTGCCAAATATCTCATAATGAGATACATTGCGACCATGAGGATTATTTCCCATAAAAAGATTCGGGACTTCTTCAAGAAGCATGCCGCAAGTAAAAAGCCGCTGGAGGCATGGTTTAAAATACTCAGACATGCGAATTACGGGTCATTCTCTGATTTGAGAAAAACATTTGCCGGCGCGGATCAGGTAGGCAAGTTCACTGTTTTTAACATTGGCGGCAACAAATACAGATTGATATCAGCTATACATTATAACCGGTCAATTCTCTATATAAGGGAAATTTTAACTCATGAAGAATACAACGAAAATGCCTGGAAGGAGAAATAATCATGAAACAGGTCAATTCGAATAACATAATCCAGATGTGGCCTTTAGTGTCAAAAGTATTGTCAGTGCCGCATACCCAGAAGGAGTATGCTAAACTTGTCAGCCTCATGGACAACCTGGTTGATACGGTCGGGAATAACGAGCGTCATCCCCTTGCGTCCCTTATGGAAACAGTGGGGATCCTCATTGAAAAGTACGAAGTCGAACATCATCCGATGGTAAAAACCACCGGGATAGAGGCTCTGAAGTTGCTTATGAAAGAGCATGGATTGAAGCAGACCGACCTGGGTGATATCGGTTCCCAGGGTGTTATATCTGAAATTCTTCACGGCAAACGGGCGTTGAATGTTCGCCAGATAAAAATTCTGGCAGAAAAGTTCTCGGTTTCGCCGGAAGTTTTTATCTGAAGCAGGAAAGTATCTTTTAAAAGCTAATTATACATGATAAAGCCCCGCTCTATCACGGGGCTTTTTTTACGTTCATTACGTGAAATCCCTCTACAAATCGTCCTCGCTGCGCTTGCTGATGAGCAGCTCGTCCGGTATCTCCTCGATGTTTTCGCCCACCTGCACCGCGATCCTGGTGCCGATCACGCCGGGGCGGCACTTGAATTTTTTCCGTCCGCTTATGCGCAGCACCATGTCGGAGCTCACCTTCGTGTCGGGAAGCTTTACGACGTCGCCCACCGTCAGGTTCATCACCTCCTGCATGGAGACCTCGACCTCGCCGATCTCGGCGGAGATGGGTAGCTCCACGGACTCCAGGCGTCCCTGGATGATGGTCATGTTCTCGTCGGTCGCGCCCTTGCGTATGCTGGAATACCAATACTGCGCGGAGAGCTTGGAGATCACGGGTTCGATGGTGATGTAGGGGATACAGAGGTTCGTCATACCCTCGACCTCGCCCACCTTCGTCTCCAGCGTGATGAGCACGACCATGTCGTTGGGCGGCACGATCTGCGCGAACTGCGGGTTCGTCTCGATGTTGCCAAGGCGCGGCCTCAGGTCGATCACGTTCGACCATGCCTCGCGGAGGTTGCCCAGGATGCGGACGATGATGCCCTCCATGACGGAAAGCTCGATGTCCGTGAGCTCGCGGCTGATCTTCGCCGATTCGCCCATCCCGCCAAAGAGCTTGTCGATGATCGTGAAGGTGATGGACGGGTCGATCTCGAGCACCGCCGATCCCTTGAGGGGGTCCATGTTGATGACGGCGAGCGTCGTGGGATTGGGGATGGACCGGATGAACTCCTCGTAGGTGAGCTGGTCCACCGACGCCACGTGCACGGACACGAGCGCGCGCAGCTGGGCGGAGAGCGCCGTGGTCGTAAGACGCGCGAAGGTTTCATGCATCATCTGGAGCGTACGGATCTGGTCCTTGGAAAACTTGTCCGGGCGGCGGAAGTCGTAGATCTTGACCTTCCGCTGCTCCTTCGCGGCGCTGTAGTCCGTGGTGTCCACCTCGCCGGTGGAGATCGCGGTCAATAGCGCATCAATTTCATCCTGTGATAATATTTCGGTCATCTGGACTCACCCTTCGTTACCGTTGCCTCTATGTCAGTACAAAGCCAGAAATCCCTGTATTTTTCAAGCGTATATCGGTACCTGTAGGAAACCGGTTTGCGCGGGGCATATCGCTTTACCACGACGTCCACGTAGGCCTCGGTCCGGTCGTCGCGTATGGACTCCCTGATCACGCTGTAATCCTTGATATAATCGGACCTTGGACGCATTAAGAATTTATTGAAATCCTCGATGATTTTCAACTTTTCAAGCTCGTCGGCGGCCGAATAGAGCTGCACGAACTGCGGGTATGCGTTGATGAATTTCTCCGCGCGCAGGTACTTGAAAAAATTGTTCCAGTTCCCGTCCCTCTCCGCGTTCAGGAGAAGCACGACGACCTCCGTGGGGGCGAGCTCGCGCCTGATGCCGGCGATCACGGTCCTGCGCTCCTGGCCGGGCGAGCGCACGATCTTGAACGTGAGCGTGTTTTCGCTCATGAGGACCGTCTTCTCCATCGCATCGGGGTAGAAGTACCCCTTCACCCGGTATTCGGTGTTCAGGTCGAGGTCGTAGACGCTTTTCAGGTTAAGCGTATGCAGCATGGTCTCGTTGGGCATGAGCGTCACTTCCCTGGGCTCAATGTCCCTGAGCACCTCCTTGAAGTCCCTGTTCATCATCCGGTGGGGCACGGTGGATTCCGCCTCGCGCCCCCCGGCATCCATGACCATTGGCTGGAAGGTAGTGTACGCGTTTCCCCTGGCGCTCGTGTCGTAGACCCTGAAGCTTTCCTTTTTGTCCGAATTGTTGTGGATGACCATGTTCACGATGACCTGGTCGTCCTCGGTGAAGACGTACCGATCCATGCTGATCGTCACCCGGAACTGGGGCTTTTCCGCCGGGTCCTCGACCCTGACGGCGTGGGCCCCCGGCGCGGCGAGCAGGATGACCGCCGCACTGCAGATGTAAGCCGCGTATTTTCTCATTTTCATGCGCACTGCGTGCCCTGTGTAAAGATACCTGCTTACTTATCGGCAGGAAATGCGCCCTTCCTGATGAAAATATGCCCCTCAGGGCCCCTGGCGGCGCATGGCCTTCGCGAGGAGGTCCCTTAAGCCGGTGAGCTTGGGGGTGCGGTCCAGGGTAAACAGCCCGTTTTTTTCCTGGAATGTGTCGGTAAACTGGGTGTAGCAGAACCCCTTTATCTCCTTGCATGACGCGATGAGC
>CALMJO010000318.1 GCA_937864375.1 uncultured Spirochaetota bacterium | reverse complement strand
ACCCAGATCTGCCAATTCGCCCTTGATCTTTTCCGCCTCTTTCTCAATTGCCTTATCCGAGTAGAGATCTGCCGCGTCCTTCGCGCTTGCGAAGCACTGAATAATGGCCTTTTCCAGCGGGAGACGCGCGATCTCGCCCGAGTCCTTCCCTGACGACTTCAACGTCGAACCGTCGGCGATCAGGAGCCCCCGGTCGATGAGGGCGAGGGCGGCGACCCCTATCGTATGGTTCTTCCCCCCACGGAGATATGCCATCTGGTACGGGTTCAGCGCGTTCGCGCCGGGGACGGTGCCGGATTCAAAAAGCCTGCGAAGCAGCACCACCGCCAGCAGCACGGCCGCGAACAGCGCCGTATAGAAAAGCAGAAATTCGGGACCCTTAAATGTAAATGGATTTGGAATCATTTCATTTGATCTCCTCTATGCGCGAGATCATCTTTTCGACAAGTCCCATGATCGCAAACAGCGTTTCGGGGGCGGACCCGGCCGGCAGAACCTGCTTCTCGCGGGCGATCGATATCTTTTCCAGCGTCCCCTTCATAGAATCCCCCCCGAGCGCAAGGGCCACGTCGACCAGGGCTTCCTTGGGCTTGAGGGCCGGTTTTCCCTCGAGATCCAGGATCATCGCCGCGGCGCTCCGCAGGGGGCCCGCGCTCTCCGCGATGACGCGGGCGAGCTGTTCCTCGCGCAGGCTCATCATCGCGTAACGCTCGCGCAGGCGGATTTTAAGGTTCAACAATACCTGTAAAAGGCGTCCCTTCTTCGCCTCCCGCGATACGGTCAATCCCGCAAGGCAATCCTCGCCGAATAACACGATGTTCCGCTTCGCCATATCGACGAACTTCACGGCGAACAATTCGGCGGCCCGGGGCAGCTCCGAATCCAGGAGGAACATGACCGATGACCTGATCGCCGCGTGCGAGGTTCTCAGTGACTCGCGTAACTGGTCAACCCTCATCCGCTCGAACGAACGAATGACGAACAGGAGATTGATGTCGGACGTCGACCTGAGCCGTTTCTCCGCTGCACTGCCGAACAGTACTATTGAACGGAGATCGTCCCCGAAGCAGGCCTTTGCCCGCTCGATCAATTCGGACAAAATCCGCCCTGAGGATTTCTCCAGCCCGAGGGATTGAATGATTGTATCAGTCTGAGCGTTCATATCGCCTCCATGTCTCCATTGGAGTATCCGTCATCATGAATGCCTTGTCAAGTTCTAACGTTTATTGGCCGGGAAGAGACTCCTTTTCAGTTTTTTGCTTTACGATTTGCCTATTAATTAGTATTTTAACTATTGTTTAAATACCAAATAACTGGAGTCATATATGTCATCGTTAAGCGAGCTCACCGAAAAAAATTTTGCCGCCGAGGTGCTTGAGGCCCCGGGGACCGTGCTGGTTGATTTCTGGGCGCCCTGGTGCGGACCATGCCGCATGCAGACCCCAATTCTTGAAAACATCGCGGGCTCCGGCGAGGTGAATGGGAAGATCCTCAAGTGCAACACCGACGAGAATCCAGGGCTGGCCCAAAGGTTTTCGATTAATTCCATTCCCACCATCATCCTCTTCAAGGGAGGAAAGGAAGCCGAAAGGATGATAGGAGTGCAGCCCGCTGAGGCGTTGAAGAAAAAACTTCAATAATACTTCATTCCCGAACGCCTGGGCTCATGAACGCCGATACCAATGGCCGGCGTTTCAATTTTCGCGTTCGAGCAAACGCTCATTAATGCCTTGACGGGGCCGTTTTTATACTCCATACTGTTGCCCGCAAATCCATTACGGGAAAACTGGAGTGATCCTATGGTAAGTTACAGGGAATTGGGACTGGTCAACACCAGGAAGATGTTCGCGGACGCCGTGAAGGGCGGGTACGCGATCCCCGCATATAATTTCAACAATATGGAGCAGCTGCAGGCGATCATACAGGCGTGCGTGGAGACGAAGTCTCCTGTCATCCTGCAGGTCTCCTCGGGCGCGAGGAAGTACGCGAACGCGACGCTTCTGCGCAACATGGCGCGCGGCGCCGTGGAATACGCGAAGGAGCTGGGATACCCGATTCCCATAGTGCTGCACCTGGACCACGGCGACAGCTTCGAGCTCGCGAAGGACTGCATCGAGAGCGGATTTTCGTCGGTCATGATTGACGGCTCGCACCTGCCCTACGACGAGAACGTCGCGCTTACGAAGAAGGTGGTTGAATTCGCCCACCAGCACGACGTCACGGTCGAGGGCGAGCTGGGCGTGCTCGCGGGGGTCGAGGACGAGGTTTCGGCCGAGCACTCCAACTACACGCGCCCCGAAGAGGTCGAGGACTTCGTGAAGAAGACGGGCGTCGATTCGCTCGCGATCTCCATAGGCACCTCGCACGGGGCCACCAAGTTCAAGCCCGAGCAGTGCACCAGGAACGCCGACGGCGTGCTCATACCCCCGCCGCTCCGGTTCGACATACTCGAGGAGATAGAAAAGCGCATCCCCGGCTTCCCCATCGTGCTGCACGGGTCGTCGTCGGTGCCGCAGGAGCAGGTGAAGATAATCAACACCCACGGCGGCGCGCTCAAGGACGCGGTGGGCATCCCCGAGGAGCAGCTGCGCAGGGCCGCGCGCTCGGCGGTGTGCAAGATCAACATCGATTCCGACGGGAGGCTCGCGATGACCGCGGCCATCCGCAAGGTGTTCGCCGACAAGCCGGCAGAGTTCGACCCGCGCAAGTACCTGGGCCCCGCGCGCGACGCGCTCAAGGAGCTTTACAAACACAAGAATGAAAATGTGCTTGGTTCGGCGGGGAAGGGCTGATCTTGAATCCAGAAATAACGATATACATGCACGCACACCAAGTCCGGGGCATGTGACCCGGCCTTCGTGGACATCATCCACTATTCATGCGCGTTAGATTGCGCGGGGTGAGTATTAAATTTTATTTAGCCATGGTCCGGGGCAAAAGTGCCGAAGAGTATCTGCGCACGGTCATGATCCATTCAACCATGATCCGCATGCACCCGAAAACCCCCGGTTTGTTCTTAGGCCGCAGGCAAGACCTGTCATGAAAGAGCCGAGTGCTCCCCCAAAGAGCTGCCTTTCCCGACACAAATCCCTCTGACGGAGGGATTTTTTCTTGCCTACCAACCCCCAGTCACTATAATCCCCTCATGCTGACTATCGAAACCATCAAAGCAGCTGTTTCCGAGGTGGTCGAAAAGAACAATCCGCGGCTTGCCCTTCTCTTCGGATCTTACGCTCGCGGTACGGAAACAGGAAATTCCGACGTTGACCTGATATTCGTCGCAGAGACCGACAAGTCATATCTTGACCGGCTTGATGATTATTTCATCCCCCTGACGAAGAAACTGAAAAGCGGGATCGAGGTATTTGTCTATACGCCGGACGAGTTCGAAAGAATGAAAAACGGCTTCTTCGTTAAAAGAGCCCTGGAGGAAGGATTGATTCTCCATGAGTCGTGAAAAGGAAAGCCAGGAGTCAAAGCGTTGGCTCGAGCAGGCAAGGGCGGATATCCGGGCGGCCGAAATAAGTCTTGCGGGAGGCTCGTATGAATGGGCCTGCTTCCAGTCACAGCAGGCGGGCGAAAAGGCGCTCAAAGCCTGCTGGTATCAGTTCGGCCTGGACCCCTGGGGACACAGCCTGGTGAAACTGTTATATGATTTCCCCGAGGAAAAAAGACCTTTCGGGATCGATGAGATCGAAGAAAACGCGATGCTGCTCGATAAGATGTACATTCCCACCCGTTATCCCAACGGGCTCCCCGATCTTATCCCTGCAAAGGTCTATTCTAAAAAAGAAGCTTTGGCGGCCATCAGCGCCGCCGTGGAAATACTCGATACTGTCATGAAACATATGAAATGATACCCTGGCGCGAATACGTACACCGCGCTCACGAGCACACTGTAAATTATAAAGCGCGACGTTGAAATATGGATTCCCCATTTAAATATCTTCCGGAACGTTTTTTTTCGCCGCTCGCTTCACGCAACCGGGAGCACTATGCCCATGCCCTTCTCCTGTTTTATGAAGGATTTCTCTCCAGCCCCACCGGCGTTGAGAGGGACGGACTCGTGGATAAACTGGAGCGCTACTGCGATACCCTCACCGGCATGGAACAGGAAGAGGATGACGACTTGACTCCAGAGGAGGGCGATGCCGCCTCCTGGCCCAGGAGGATGGCGCTTCTTCTTCTGAAAAAAATCCGTGAAGCCGGCTGGGTATCCGAAGAGACGATGCCGGATTTCACTCGCATCGTCAACATCGAATCCCGGGCCAAGCCGTTTTTCGAGGCCCTCCACATGACGGCAACCGGCGGGGTCACGGAATATGAGAGCCATATAGTGGCGATTTATTCCCTCCTGTGCAGTGATGCTTCAGCCGATAACGGGCATTATATCGTTCTCCGGGCCCATGATCACATGATGCGCCTCCTCGATTCCCTCAAGGTGCTTTCCCAGAACATCAAGGGCCATTTCGAAATGCTTTTCCCTTCGGAACTGGATATTCCGGGCATTCTCCACGCGCATTATAACGTATACATGGAAGAGATCATCGACCGCGCCTACACCCGTTTAAAAACGTCGGACAATCTCAGCAGGTACAGGCCCGAAATCATCGCCACCATAAATGCCCGCCTCGAGGACGATGCATGGCTTTCCGTGACCGCCGAGCGTCTGTCATCTATACGCAAGCGCCAGGGTATTTCTCCCATGGACGATCTCAGGGGAATGCTCGAGGAGATCCGGGAAAACCTGCGAAACATGGATAGAATCATCGACGATATCGACAGGCGCAACAGGATGTATTCCCGAGCCTCCACCGAGAAGATCAGGAACCGGCTGTATGCCGATTCAACCCTGGCAGGTAAACTTGTTGCTATTGCAGGGGGGATCGCAGGAGGACGCATCAAGCATGACTGGTGTGAGCACGGGATATTCCGGTTCAGGTCAGTATCCGCGGAATCGTGCTCGACGCGGTTCAGAGGCGAAAGGACCGGGGACGCACCGCCCGCGCCGGCCATGCCGGACATGGCGCGGATAGACGAGATGGAAAGGAACCTGCGGGCGCGTATAGCCCTGCAGATGAATGCCGGAAAAATCGCCGAGCACCTTGAGGCGAGGTGCGGCGATGCCGGGTCCGTCGAGGCCGCCGATATCGTGTCTTCTATGGGAGACTATGTGAAGCTGCTGTATGCCGGTGTATATGCGAGCGCCGACGGGAAGCGGTTCCCCTTCGGAGTCGCCTGGGACGATGACAGGTCCCTCGTCAAAGGTGGGCGCTTCGAATTCCCGTCCCACCGATTTTACCGTCGGAACAAAAGGAAGGCCGGCGATGATCGATGATTTAAAGCTTATCCTCGACTATGACGAAGCGGAACGTGAACTCTTCCGCCAGGCGGTGCACCGTCTCTTTTCCACGTCTTTCATTCTCCGCGGAATACGGGAAGACGAGGAATTATACTCGTTCATAATCCGCAATCGCGACGCTGTAGAAGCGTACTGCGAGTGCGCCGGCTGGGTACTGAGGGTCGACGAGACGATCGGCGTCGTGTCGTGGAAGGGGCCTTCGCCGGCCCGCCTGCTTTTATCAAAGGACGATACCATCCTCCTCGTTATCGCGCGGCTTCTTTACGAGGAGAAGCGCAGCGAGATATCCCTCCTGGATTTTCCCGTCACCACCGTGGGTGACATCATGGAAAAATTCAGGGCCCTCACCGGAGATCAGTTGAAAAAGACCAGACTGGCGGATGTGCTGCGACGGCTCACGCGGCTGAAACTCATACGACCGCTCAAGGGTGACCTTGTCGGGGACACCCAGGTAGTGTTATACCCGTCGCTTGCCATGGCGCTCGACAGCACCGCCGTGCAGGGATTGTACGAGAAAATCGCCGCGGATACGGGGCAGGCGGCCGGATTGTACGATGAAAGCGAAGAGGAGACCGATGACGATCAGGCTGAATAAAGTCCGCCTTGTGAACTGGCACATCTTTGGCGATGTTTGCATACCCATCGGAGAGATGAGCCTCTTCGCGGGGGACAACGGTTCCGGGAAATCGACCATCATCGACGCGATCCAGTACGCCATGGTGGCGGACCTCGGCCATGTGAAATTCAATTCCGCCGCATCGGACCGCCGCACGGGAAGGACCCTCGATTCATACTGCCGGGGAAAGATCGGCGCCGAGGAGCTCGCCTACATCCGCGGCGACTGCATGTCGCACGTCGTCCTCGAGTTCTCCAGCGGGAACGGCACGTTCTGTGCGGGCATCATGATTGAAGCGTTCAGGGACGGGTCCCGCCCTTCGGAAACGCAATGGATCGCGGAAGCTATGAAAGCCGAAACGCTTATGGTTTCTTCCGGCGGTCGATTGATGACGGCAAGAGAAATCAGGGAGTTCGTCAAAGCAAACAACGGTTCAGTATTCACGACGAAGCGTTCGTATCTGGATGATCTCACATTGAAGCTGGGCGTGCACAGGCGAAACGCCGAATTCAATCCGTACCTGGAGGCGCTGGTGAGGGCGGTGAGCTTCACCCCACTCACATCGGTGGACCGGTTCATCTGCGATTACATCCTCGAGGACAAACCGCTGGATATTTCCGAGATGAAGCAGAACCTGGAAAACTACAGGATCGCCGAGAAAGAGGCCCGGGGCGTGCAGGTGCGGATAACAAAGCTGGAATCGATTGAAAGCGTCCTTGCCGAAATCATGGCGGAAGAGAAAAAGGTCAGCTTTCAAACCTATCTGAAAACCCGGCTCGAGTGGGAGATGGCGCGGGACGAGAGTGAGAAGAACGCCAGGGCCGTCGAGGACGCGCTGCGAGCGATGAATGAAATACTAAGAGGAATCGAATCCCTCGATGGAGAACGGCTCAGGGCGGAACAATCCCAGACAGACTGCC
>CALMJO010000317.1 GCA_937864375.1 uncultured Spirochaetota bacterium | reverse complement strand
TTTAATGTATCAGCGGTTGCGATATTGATTAGACAGTCAATTAGTCGATTGGTCAAGTTAATTTCTTAACGCGTGTAAAATAATAAAAACGCTGGGGCGATGTGAGCGGGTGTTGACAGGGAACGATTACAGGCTCCCATGTCACCGTTCCTGCCCGCACATGTTGTAGACATGTTGTTGCAGAGGCGCATGGTTGACTGTCGGCGGGTTATCTTTGCCCCTGGCAGGGGTGGGCTTTGTGACTTTCTTTGAGCGACCAAAGAAAGTCGCCCCTCAGGCGGCCCGCGCATTCTAGACATCCTGTCTAGCGCGGGCAGGCGGGCGTCCGTTTAACCATCCTGGTTGCGCCCGCAGGCGGCCGTCCGTGGCCGCTCGCGCACGTCCTGTGTGCACCCGGGGAGGCTATGATGTCCACGGATGGACTAATGAAGGTTTGCCGCCGAAAGGGCGGCCATCAAGTGGCTTCTTTCTCGTTCACAGTACCCTGAATTTCGCTTCCAGTGCAGTCACCAGTTCCCTGTACTTGTTCTACTCACGACCTATGCTTTTTCAACGGCAATTCTGAGAGCTTGCCGCTGCCTTTTGGTCGCCCCCTGAGCCGTGTCGAAGGGTGGCCGGAGTACCGAAACGCTTGCTGGTGGAATTCTCTTCTCCCCTCCCTCGACGGCCGCTCCTCGCCAATCATAAGGCACACCCACTGGAGCCACCTTGAGTAAAGGGGGCGAGCAGGAGGCTGGAGGATTCCCGCTCCCGGGGCTCAGCCGGATAAATGCTGGACGAGGCTTTTCGACCCGCGCCCCGGCGGCATGAGCTTCAAGCATGCGGTAATCTTGTGGCAATCTTGTGACAAGCATGTGGTTGACCCGTCGTTGTCATTATCATAATATATTCTAAATTTCTCCTTGCCCCCGCCTCCCAAAAGCGCTAACCTGATTCGCATCAGTTGAACACAAACCAATCCTGCACCCGCGAGGCACCCCATGACCCAGCCCATGTCCCGCCGCGAGCTCATCATGAAATCAATCAAGCTCGGTTCCGCAGCCCTGGGCGCCGGTCTCCTTGGCTACGGCGTCTACTCCTTCCTCAAGCAGGACGAGATCGAGGACCTCTACGGCACGTATCCCTCGACCGCGCAGGTGTACCCCCTGAAAATCGCGGACCCCAACGCGCCCAAACCCAATATCATCTTCATCATGTGCGACGACCTGGGCTACGGGGACGTGGGCTTCAACGGCGGCCGCGTGATCCGCACGCCCAACCTGGACGCGCTCGCCGCGTCGGGCACGCGCTTCACCGACTACTACACCTGCAACGCCGTATGCGCGCCCTCGCGCGCGGGCCTGCTCACCGGGCGTTATCCCTTCCGCACGGGCGTCATCGGCAATCCATTCCCCAAGGGAGAGCCCGTGGGCCGCGTTCTCGCGCGAAAGGTGGGAGACGTGCTCAAGGCGCTGGGCTCCTATGACGCCAGGGAAAACTACGCCGGCATGGGATTGTCGGCGCACGAAATCACGATCGCCGAGGGACTCAAAAAGGCGGGCTACAGGACCGGCATGATCGGCAAGTGGCACCTGGGCGATTACAGCGGCGATCCCGCCCGCAATCCCCTGCGCCACGGCTTCGACAGCTACTTTGGCGTGCCGCACTCGAACGACATGGTGCCCTGCCCGCTCTACCGCAACGAGGAGATGGTCGAGAAGGACATCGCGGGCATCATGCCGCGCATCACCGGGATGTACACGGAGGAGGCGCTCAAGTTCATTGACAACGCCGCGGGCGGTCCCTTCTTCCTCTACATCGCTCATACCATGCCGCACCAGCCGCTCGACGCGTCCGAGCGCTTTTTAAAGAAGTCGAACGCAGGGCTCTTTGGCGACGCGGTCGAGGAGATCGACTGGAGCGTGGGCGAGATCGTGAAGCGCCTGCGCGAGAAGGGGATCGACCGCAACACCGTCGTCATGTTCACGAGCGACAACGGCCCGTGGTACGAGGGGAGCGCGGGGCCCTACCGCGGACGCAAGGGCCAGAGCTACGAGGGCGGGTTCCGCGTGCCCTTCGTCGCGTCCTGGCCGGGTCGCATCCCCGCGGGCCGGGTGTGCGGCACGCCCATCATGAACCTGGACATCCTGCCCACGGCGTTCGCCCTGGCGGGCGTGGAGCTTCCCAAAGACAGGGCCATGGACGGAAAGGACGCGCGGGGCGTCCTTACGGGGGCCGACGATCGCGAGATTCACGATGCGATCTACTTCTACCACTATGACCTGCTCGAGGGGATCCGCATGGGGAAATGGAAATATTTTGACAGGCTGAACCGTTACGTCTGGCCTGTTCCCGCCGACGCGACCCCGCTCGCCAACAAGCTCGGGGAGAAACAGATGGGAAACCGCTGGCCGCTCCTCTACGACCTTTCCGCGGACCCGGGCGAGAGCTACAACGTGATCAACACCCATCCCGGGATCGCGGAGAAGATCAGGGCGGCGATGAAGGCATGGAGAGAGGCCGAAAAAAAGAACCCGCGCGGTTTCGTGAAGGGCTGAGGGATCCGGGGGGCATCCACAGGTCATGAAAAGCGGGACCATCGCGCTGTTTGGCGACCCGGCGCTCCGGGTGAAGGCCAAGCCAGTGACCGCCTTCCACAAGAAGCTCCACCGTACGATCGACGGGATGAAGGCGGTGCTCCTCGCCAGGGAAGACGGCGCGGCGCTCGCCGCGACGCAGGTGGGCATCCCCAGGCGAATCGTCGTCATCGACTACCTGGGCGAGTACATCGAGATGATCAACCCAGTGATCACCGGTTCATCGGGAGAATCCGACGACTTCGAGGGCTGCCTGTCGCTGCCCGGCTTCTCCGGACGGGTGACGAGGGCCCGCCAGGTGACGGTTACGTTCCAGGACCGGAACGGGAACCCCGTGACGATCGAGCGCGAGGGGCCCATGGCGCGCTGCATCCAGCACGAGGTGGACCACCTGGACGGGATCCTGTTCATCGACAGGATGGAGGACGAGTTCGTGTTCAACACCGCGACTAAGACGAAGCTCGTCGTGAAGGATCTGCGGGAGGCGACGCAGTCTTGAGCGCGCGGCCCCGTGCGGGAATCTCGCACCCCCTGATCGCTGGAAGCAGATCGGCCCCCCTCCCCGCGGGCATGGCGAGCGCATTCATTTTTGCAGTTTATTTTGCCGCACACATATTCTCGTTGCATC
>CALMJO010000316.1 GCA_937864375.1 uncultured Spirochaetota bacterium | reverse complement strand
TCCCCTCATCCTTTTATGCAACTTTTTTCTGAGTTTTTAGAGGTGCCCTTAATTATTCCAGTACTGTTGATCCTCTTCTGATGCTGAACGTTGATTTTCCCGCTAGCTTCCATTACGTACGGTGCGTACGTGGACCTGATCATTAGCAATCCGAAATTTCGGGGCTGAATTTCATGAAAAATATTCTGACATTTATTATCGTAATAGCAGCTGTCACTTCTCTCTACAGTGGGAATAGCTATATCATAACCAATGGCATTGTAAATGACACAGCGACGGGCCTGTATTGGACACGCTGTTCGCTGCGTGCTAACGGGGCTATTGATTCCAGCAAAAACTGCGAAGAGACGCTGGGCCAGTTTACATGGGAGGAGGCCATTGATGCCTGTAATAATCTTAACTACGAAAGTCATAAAGACTGGCGACTTCCGAATATTCGAGAACTCCAAAGCATCGTTACCTACTATAACATTGAAGGCTTAATAGACAGGGCGATAAATGTGACAGCTTTCCCAAACACGGGACGTCATTACTGGACATCCACTACAAATAAATCTCAATCAACAACTGCCTGGGCAATCGACTTTTCTTATGGGAATGTAACCTTTGATTTTAAAGAAACAAGTACAACCCCGGCGTATAAATACGTCCGCTGCGTAACGGGCCCCTAGGCTTACGCCACATCGATCACAATCATCGTAATATCGTCTTCCTGGCTCTCCTGGCGGGACATGCCCGTCCATGACGCGACCGCTTCCATTACATGATCGATGAACTTGTCCGGCGAAAGGTCCTGCCCCTCCCGGATGAGGCCGTGAAAGCGATCCTCCCCGAAGATCGTCCTGTCCGGATCGCGGCATTCCAGGACGCCGTCGGTGAAGAGTATTATTCTGTCGCCGTGATTGAGCGCGATGGCCGCGCACGCATACGGCGCGCCCGGCAGTCCCAGCGCCCTCCCGTGCGCGCGCACCTCGCGCAGTTCCTGGGAGCTTCGGCTCCATACCAGCGCGGGCCAGTGGCCGGCATTGGCGCACTGCATGGTCATGGCGTTGGTGTCGATGCCCGCATAGAACGCCGTGATGAACTGGTCCCGCGTTTTTCCCAGGAGGGCGGCGTTCAGGCCCATGAGGAGCGCGTCGGGTCGCTCGGCCTCGCCGCGGTGCATCGAAAAGGCCATCTTGAGCATGGCGCTGATGATGGCCGCGGGCGTGCCGTGCCCGGAAACGTCGGCGACCAGCACGCCAATGCAGGAGTCGCCCCAGTGATGGAAATCGTAAAAGTCTCCGCCCAGGGTGCTCGCGGGCCTGTAGCAGGAAATGATGTTTAGATCGCGGACCCGCGGCAGGCCGGCGGGGAGCAGGGTTTTCTGTATCTGGTGGGCGATGGAGAGCTCGCGCCGCATTATGGAGAGCTGGTTGTGGTCGGCCGCGGCGCGCCTGAGGGCCATGAGGTTGTTCACCCGCGCGAGGAGCTCGTTCCGGCTGAACGGCTTGGTTATGTAATCGTTGGCCCCCGCTTCAAATCCCGCGATCACGTCGTCGACGTCGCGTTTGGCGGTGAGCATGAGGATGGGCAGTTCATAGGAGGAATACTTTCCGCGGAGTACCCGGCACACCTCGTAGCCGGACATCACCGGCATCATTACGTCGAGGAGCACCATGTCCGGCGCGCTCATTTTGATCTGGGCGAGCGCCTCGGCGCCGCTGCGGGCAATCTCAACGCGGTATCCCGCAAGGACC
Source organism: uncultured Spirochaetota bacterium (assembly GCA_937864375.1). Taxonomy (GTDB): domain Bacteria; phylum Spirochaetota; class UBA4802; order UBA4802; family UBA5368; genus FW300-bin19. Next base: position 2,530 of record CALMJO010000316.1, on the reverse strand, counting down.
AGGAAATTGATAAGCACCTGGAGGTTAACCGGCTCGTCATCGACGATCAGGATCCGTTCGGCCTTCTCCTCGGACGAGGGCGCGGCGGCATTGATGAGCACCGCCGCGTGCGTGGCGCGATGGTTTCCCGCCGCGGTCGGCGCGGCATCGCCCCGTGCGACTGCGGGCGTATCGGACCCCCTCGCTGTACCGCCGCGCGGCAGGGTGAAGTGGAACCGCGATCCATTCCCCGGCGTGGAGCGCACCCCGATTGAACCGCCGTGGAGCTCCACCAATCGCCGCGTGATGGCAAGCCCCAGGCCCATGCCGCCGTAACGCCGCGTCGCGGAGCCGTCGGCCTGTTCGAAGGAGAGAAAAATCCTTTCCTGCGTGTCGGCGGGGATCCCGATGCCGGTGTCGGTGACGCTGATCGTGATCAGGCCGGGATTTTCGGGGTCCGGTTCCGCGCGGACCGCGATTTCGCCGGCTTCGGTGTACTTGACGGCGTTTTCCAGCAGGTTGAGCATTATTTGCTGCAGGCGGTTTTCATCGCCGGTCACCACCGCGCTCCCGGGAGCGATCAGGTTCCTGATCTGGAGCGGCCGGTTCTCGGCCATGGGGCGCACCATGGAAACGGCCATTTGCACTATGGCATGCATGTCCACCGGCCCCAGGTCCAGGTCCATCGCGTCGTTCTTCAGGCGGGAAAGATCGAGGATGTCGTTTATGAGATGGGCAAGGCGCTTTCCGCTGGTGACGATCATCGCGAGATTGGGCACCGTGCGGGGATCCAGGCTACCCGCCGCGCCCTCGATAAGCGATTCGGCGATGCCCACTATCCCCGCAATAGGCGTGCGGAGCTCATGGGAGGTGTTGGCGAGAAATTCGTCCTTGAGCGTGTCGATGCGGGAGAGCTCCCTGTTGAGCGACTCCAGCTCGTTGATCTTCTGGTCCAGGTTCCGGGCCATCCGGTTGAACGATCGTGCGAGCGTCCCGAGCTCATCGCCTGCGCTTACCGTCACGGTTTGCCCCAGATCGCCGCCTTCGATTTTCCTTACGCCGTGGATGAGCGCCTCGATGGGCCTGGAGATGATCCGGCTGAACACCAGTCCCAGCACCGCGGCCAGGAAAACGGCAATGGCGGCCGCCGCGGTGATAATGAAGCGAGTCTCACTTACCGGCGCAAGCATCCTGTTCCGGGAATATATGAGCCTTCCCATGCAGACCGGCGGGCCGTCCGACATTTCGGCAAGCGCCACCACCTCGAAGTATCCGTCACCCGATCCGGGGACGCTGAACTCCCTGTGGCCGGGCGGCAGGAGCTTCATCCGCTCCACCTCCCCCGCGTCGATCCTCTGCGTTTCGGGGAACAGCCCCGCGGAAAGCGTATCGTCCCTCACCGACGCGAGTACCAGGCCGTTAAGGTCCGCCCGGGAATTGAGCAAAATCGCGTCGGCGTAGACGAGCTCCTCCGCGTGGACCGGCTCCAGCGCCGCGATCATCTCCTGGCAGTCCACCTTCGCGGTCTTGATGTTGCCTGCGTTCATCATGAGGCTCTGGAGCGACGTCTGCGCCAGGATCCTCGCTTCGTTGTGCGCCTTTCTCAGGATGCGCGCCTTGATGCCGCTCTCCATACGGTCGAGTATGAACACGGACACCGGGACGAGGCTGATGATAATTACGGCCAGGAAGAGGAAGACAAGTTTATAGCGTATTTTCATCGGCAATTGAGCTGCTATCTCAAATTTTCGAGGGCGTTTTTACGGTTTTTGGCCCTGGGAAGATAAACCAGGGCCGTCTGGTTGTCGGGATTGACGAGGAGGATCCTTTCCATATAATAAATGCACCCATCGTAGTTCTTTTTCTCGTATTCCTCGATGCCGGATTGTTCCCAGATGGGGATGTTCTCGGCCAGGATGGCGCGCGCCTGCTTCAGCTTTTCCGCCGCCTCCTTCATGCCGGCCGCCGATTCCTCGAGCGCCGGCAGGGCCTCCAGGTAGCGCTCCCTGTCGTAAAGGTCGCTTCCGAACGCGTACCGGGCCTCCATGCGGTCGATGTCGGCCAGGTTCTTCCTGGCCCCCTCATGGCCGCGGTCGAGCAGCAGCACCTTCCCGAAAAGCTCCTTCGCGCGCGCCGCGTTGCCTTTTTCGAGCTCCCTGCGCGCCTGGCCAAAGATCATCTCGATCTCCATCCTGCGGCTTTCAACCGTGCCGGAACGCGTCTGGGCGCCGGAAACCGCGCGGTATCGCATCACGGCGGACACCGAGACGACCACCCCATCGAACACCTTGCCCGAAAGGGGCGACGCCGCGTAATCGACGCCGGCCCGCGCTCCCACGCCGAAGGCGATATCGGTCATAACGCCGGTTTTGAGCACGAGGCCCGGACGGAAGGCGGTTTCCGTTTTTCCGACCCGCTCGGCGTCAAGACGGAACCAGGCGGCCCGAAGGGCGAGACCGGCATAGGGCATCACGGGGAGCTCGGAGGGCAGCAGAAACAGGGGACCGGCGTCGGCGGCGCACTCGAGGAGATGCGATGACCCGCTTTTCTT
>CALMJO010000315.1 GCA_937864375.1 uncultured Spirochaetota bacterium | reverse complement strand
AAGCAATTATGGATAAGAAAATGAAGAAGGCTGACTTAGCAGCCTAAAGGCTTACCATCTTTGAAATACTGGTACCGCACTCCGGCGGTTACGGTAGTAGAAATCGAATCGAGATAGTACGCGAGACCCATGGTGGCATTGTACCCGGTACCGTTAAAACGCGCAGCCGGCTCTCCCGGAAGGATGTCCTTGCCGAACAGATACATCACGGAAAAATTACCCAGCACGAAGAGGGAATCCGCCAGCGGAAGCGTAATCCCTATTCCCGCACCCGGCCCGTACGCTGTATGCTTTATGTCCCCACCCTCGAACGGCATGAGCACGGTGCCGAATTCATCGAGGTTGCCGCCTTTCAGTTCATAACGAATATACTTGAAGCCTCCGAACATCTTGAACCACTTGAGCACCGCGTAATTCAACGTCGTGTCGGAATCGTACCGGCGGTAATTCAACTCCATTCCACCCGAGGACGGCGGCATTTTCGCCTTGAAATTGCCCGTCAGGAACACGCTGGTAAGCGACCAGTTCCTGCCCCAGTCGAATCCCGCTACGGGACCGTACATGAGCCCGGGATCGATGTCGGTATCGTTGGAGGGCGTCCTGTCCCACTGGACATACCAGGCGTTTGCTCCCACGCTCATCCCCGCGGCGCGCAGCTCTCCCGCTCCCGAGAGGAGCGCTCCCATAACTGTCATAAAGATTGCCGTTGAAATCAGCACCATCTTCTTCATGGTATCCTCATTATGCGTGTTTTATCGAGCGATGCCGCTCAAGACCCGCACGCCGCACGATGCGTCTCCGTCGAAAACGGCCGGGTGCGCATCGCAGCGTCGGTCAGTGTGCCCTATTCCGAATCCCCCGTCCTGAAATGGTACACGGCCGAGAAGGTGATCCCGTAAAACTTCGTCTTGGAATCGTAATCTTTCATAGTGTCGTACTGCGAATCGAGGTACTGGTAGCGTCCGCCCAGGGTGAGCGTCGTCGAGGCCGACGCGATATGCCAGGCGAGCGCGGCGGTGACGTTGTAGCCGATGTCGCGGGCATCGTCGCTGGTTCCCGGTTCTTTGAATTTCCCGAAGCAGTACAATCCCGAAAGATTCACGATCGCGAAGAGCGAATCGGAAAGCGGCAGCATGAATCCAATTCCCCCGCCCGGTCCCATCGAACGATAGCTCGAGTCGGCGGATCCGAATATGGCAGGCTGCTTGCCGTCAGCATTGTAGTCAAACCTGATGTACTTGAGCCCGCCATAAATCTTCATCCACCTGGTGATCGAATAGTTCACGACGGTGTCCGAATCGTACCGGCGGTACTTGTACATCGGGTCCTCGAGCGAACCGGTGAGAAATACCCCCGTGATCGACCACTGCTTCGCCAGGTCTATCCCGAGTACGGGTCCGTAAAGCAGGCCCGGTTTAAAATCTCCGCCCGGATCGGGCGTATAGCTCCACCACGCGTACCAGGTCGAAGCCCCCGCGCTCACCCCGACTGCCTGGGCAGGCGCTGCCGCGAACAGCATTCCCAGGAAAACCGCAACCGCCGCCGAGCCCAATAAAACCTTTCTCATCATGTCTATTCTCCATTGTGCCGTAATATTGTAATCAGTCCCTCACGCCTCGCAAACGGACGGGTCGGGGGACCGATGATGTGCAATCACGCGTTACATGCGCAGCAGCGATGCGACATTCAATCCTCGTCCCCCGAACTGAAATGGTACAACGCCGACAGCGTGAACCCGGAGAACTTGGAAATGAAGTAACCGCCCGAATTGACTTCCCACGCTTCCTTTATCCACTGGTAACGGTAACCCGCCGTGATCGTCATGGGAAACCATGGAAGGTAATACGCCAGTGAGAGCGCCGCATTGTAACCTTTATCGATTAACGTCATGCTGTCACTCTGCAAACCGGAATCTCTTCCCCAAAGGTAGAGTCCCGAAAAGTTTCCCGGGACGAACAGCGAGGAAGTCAGGACCACCCGCTTAGCGGGTGGCCTGCTCTAGCCCTATAAGGGCTTTTA
>CALMJO010000314.1 GCA_937864375.1 uncultured Spirochaetota bacterium | reverse complement strand
TTTCTATCTTGTAGTCCAGGTTTCCGGTGCCGATTATGGCCGCGCCCTCCGAGAGCTTCCTGATCGGCTTGATCGTTATCGTGGCCAGTACCACCGCTCCCACCATGGAGAGCACGAGAAAGGCGCCGCCGATGTAGATGATGGTGAGCGTTACGCGCGCTATCTCCTCGCGGATGATCCGGTCCGAAAATCCCATGCGCACCGTGCCGATCCTCGTCTTGAAAAACGGGTGAAAAATGGGCTTTGCGAAGTCGTAGATTTTCCCGCCCCGGTCCTCGGGGTCAGGGACATCCACCATGAGCGGCGTGCCGGTTTCGGAATACTCCTTCGCCTTCTTCGTTATCTCGTTCTCTTCGATGACGGTTCCGATCACCGCGGGATCAAAGTGCTGGATGATTTTCCCGGTCGCGTCGAAAATGAACACGTATTTCACCGCGGGAATTTTCTTGATGTTCTCGATGGCCGGGATCAGGTTGAGCTCCTGCTCCGATGCGATCGCGTCCTGCGAGGTGTTCGTGAGGTGCTCGATTTCACGCTCGGCGAACTTTATGATTTCGCTCTTGAGTGTCGCGCTTTCCATGTTGATGAAATATATGGTCATGACGACGATAATGACCGACACGAGCGCGATGATCGCGAGGGAGAATTTAAGTCGCAGGCCAAAGCGCACGCCACGGGCTTTTTCGCCCTTCGTCCTGGAGCCTTTCTTCCCTTCCCTGCCAGCCGCGCTTCCCGCGGCTCCCTTCGAGTCCTTGCTGCGTTCCGCCATCCGGTCACCTTCCCAATAGCACGAGACACTTCTTTATGTTGTTACGCGCCTTTTCGTGAGTGGGATCTATCGCGAGCACCTTGTACCACTCTTCGATCGCCTTGTCGAAATTGTTGCTGGTGTAATATGCAATACCGTTGTAGTAATATTGCCGCACGAGCTGGCGCTGCTTCTCCGTGAGCGCCGCGCCTTCCTCGGCCGCCGCCACGCCGCCTCCAGCCCTGAGCTGGGAGGTTATCTTGTTCAGGTTGATGAGCGCCTTGACGTTGGCCGGGTCCTTGGCGACCACCCACTGGAACTTTTCCAGGGCCAGCTTGACGTTCTGCTCGCCGCCCCGCCCGAAATAGACCATTCCCTCGTTGTACACAGCTTCGATCTCCTCTGCCGTTACGCCGCCGGCAAAGACCTTCTTCTGCTGGGTTCCCTGACGCGCGAATGCGATCAGGTTTTCGATTTCCGGGTATTCCGGTGAAATGGACTTCACCATCTCGAAGTTCGAGAGCGCCTTTTCGAACTTGTTCTCCTTCATGAAATCCCTTCCCTCGTCTACGTACTTTAACGCGATTTCCCCGAAGCGCCTGGGGTTCATCTTGAATTCGCAGCGGAGGAGATATTCGAAGGCAATGCGGTTCTTGGGGAAGAGCTTGAGTATCTTTTCCCAACGCTCGCGTGAAGACGGGTATTCGCCGCGGTCGTAAAGCTGGCGTCCGGAAACGACGAGGGAGTTGACGATGTCGTAATACGGCGAATCCGTGTCGACGACCTCTTCCTCGACGTCCTTGAGCGCGTCCTTGACCATTTCAATGTACTTCTTTGCAAGCTCGTTCCCCGGGTCGAGCCTCAGGGTTTTCTCGAAGTATGAAAGCGAATCCTTGAAGTTCCTGTTCGCGTACGCGAACAGTCCGTTCTGGAATTCCTTGTCGATGTCCTTCAGGCGCTGCATGCGCTGTTCCTCGGCCCACTCCTTGCGCAGGCGCTCCATGTTCGCCAGGCGGTTCTTTACGTCCTTGTATTCGGGTATGAGCGAAAGCACGCTCTCGAAGTCATCGACCGCCTGGTTGAAGTTCTTCTTCTGCACGTTGTCGATCCCGCGCTGGTAGAGCTGCTCGGCCTGGGCGCGCTTGAGCTCGAGGTTCCTGCCCTCTTCGAGGATATCGTCGATTTTCCTCATGTAGCGCGAGGCTTCCTTGTTCTTCTCGTCAAGGGCGATTATCTGCTCGTACTCGAGCCGCGCCTCCTTGTACTTTTTCTCATTGAAGAGCGCGAGCCCCGTGACGAGCAACGCCTGTATCTTTTCGAACTTGAGGCGGTTATTAAGCGCCATCTCCGCCGTACGGTAGCCCTCGACCGCCCTCAAATCCTTGGGAAGGAGCTTGAGGGCCGCCTTGTAGCCCTTCACCGCGGCCTCGAAATCAAGCTTTTTCATGTGCTCCTCGGCGGCGAGCATGAATTCGTTGAATTTCTTCTGGTTCTCCTCCGAGAGCCTGCGCTTTTCCTCCTCGATCCTCACCTCTTCCTGGAGCTTGCGCATCTCCTCCTTCATGATCTGGAGCTCCGGGTCGTTGGGGTCGACGCGGTAGGCGGACACGAAGTTCTTGATGGCCTCTTCGGAACTCAGCTTGGCAAGCGCGAAATTGACGCCCATCTGCTCCGCCGCCCTCCTGAAATAGGCGCGCGCCCTCTGGTAGCTCACGTCCTTCTTGTGCTTTTCCTCGTAAAGCATTTCGATCTTCTTCTGGGCGTTTTCATTGTTCTGGTCCATTTCCAGAATGCGCAGCCATTCTCCCAGCGCCTTGCTGAATTCCTTGTTTTCGTAGTATTCGCTGGCGCGGCGGTCGATCTCTTCGATGGTTTCGCCGAACGAGGGCCCGCCGCCATTCAGCGCGAACGAGAAGACTGCGGCCAGGATCAGTGCAAGGGTTCTTTTTTTCATAATGCGGTCATGACTGTCATGCGTACGTGTCAACGCCCGTTCAGTAAAACAATATACAAATCCGAGGGCATAAAATCAAGCCCTACCTGTCGATAGTAACGAAAGTCCGGTTCGACATGAGCCAGCCCTGCCTGGCCCTTTTGCCCTCCGTGAATTTAATGAACACCGCGTCTCCCCTCGCGACCTGGGCGGGCCGGGCAGCGCCCCGCTTCACGA
>CALMJO010000313.1 GCA_937864375.1 uncultured Spirochaetota bacterium | reverse complement strand
ATATTTCCTTGAATTATCTTAATGTTTATTGTACAATGTATACATGTGAAACAATTGCAATAACTTAAGACAGGTAATTCATGAGCTCTTATACCATTACAACCAGAGTAGACGGGGAAACGGCGCGGAAAATGGACGATCTCGCGCAGGCCACCAGGCGTTCAAAATCGTTTCTCGCCGCCGAGGCCATTCAGGCCTACGTGGAGGAAAACGCATGGCAGATAGAGGCAATTCGGGAAGGCGTGAAAAAGGCCAACGAGGGCGACTTCGCTACGGAGGCCCAGGTGAACCGCTTCTTCAATAAGTGGAAGAAGAATGCCCGTTAAATGGCTTCGTATCGCCCTTGGGGACCTTAACGAGATCGCTATGTTCATATCCCGCGACAATCGGGCCGCGGCGGAGAAACTTGTCGGTGAAATCAGGGAGAAGGCGGAGCTGCTGGGGGAGCATCCTGAAATAGGACGTCCCGGCAGGGTGGGAGGAACTCGTGAGTTTTATATCGAGGGCAGCTGTTATATCATTCCCTATCGCGTAAGGGGCGGCGTGGTGGAAATACTGCGCATACTGCACACCTCCCGGCGGTGGCCCGACGGTTTCAAGTGAAATCTGTTGAGGGCGCTCAAAACAGTGAAATCCTAGACAAATAGTTTTGCCGGTTGTATTTTAATCTAGACAGTCTAGACAGGTTTTTTTCGAGGAAATTGAAGTGAAAAAAACGACATGGCAGCTTCAGACGGCTAAAAACCGTTTTTCGGAGCTTATATCAAAGGCGGCAAACGGCGAGCCCCAGATGGTCACCAGGAACGGGAAATCGGTCGCATATGTAATAGACGTGGACACATTCGATAGAAGGGTGGCGGGAAATAAGTCGAAAAAGTCCGTAATCCTCTCGATGCCGCACAAGGACATTTCGCTCTTACCGCCCCGGGACCGTGACGGAGGCAGGGATGTCGAGCTATGAGCTATCTTCTCGATACCTGCGTCATATCGGAACTCATCTAGCCACGGCCGAACGCTAAAGTACTCGACTGGTTCTCCCTATGCGATGAGGAGCTTCTGTATATAAGTTGCCTGACCATAGGCGAACTGAGTAATGGTCTGGGGATACTGCCGAACGGGAAGAAGAAAAACGATTTAATTGTCTGGTTCAACGATTTCGTCGAAACATATAAAAACGCAACCCTGCCTGTCACGGATTCGGTGTGCGCCCGTTGGGGCACGGAACGCGCACGGCACAGGATCAAGGGGTTACAACTCCCCGTCATCGACGGCCTGATCGCGTGCACGGCCCTGGAACATAATTACACCCTCGTAACCCGGAATACCACCGATTATTCAATGCTCACCGTGCCGGTCTTCAATCCATGGCTCTGATCCTGCCGCTTTGTATAAGTGCGATTTCCCGTACCCCAAATCGAAGGAAATCCGGATACTGGAAAAAACGTTAATATCAAATCCCGTTCCGCTGGCTTGATTGGCCCCAGAAGCAACTATAAAATCGCGTCTGGAAGGGATAGCAATGCGAGAGCAGCCACCGTCGCGAATTTTCTTTGTCCGAATCGCCGGTAAAATGCTACTTACAGGCATAAGACGGTCCGTTCGGGCGGAGCAGTGCGTCGAACAGGCGCGTCATTATACATCTGAGAGACGGGAGGAGCACAATGAAGGAAAACCAGCGGATGAGACCGGCGATGTGGGCTGCGGCCGTGATTCTTGTCATTACGGGAATCGCTTATGCGATAAGTTTTATGGTTCCTGATAACGAACGAAATGAAAGGGCGTTCGGCGGGGATGGCAAGGAAAGGATTGCCGCGTCCGATGCGGCGAAAGATGAACGGATCGCGGTGAATCCATCTTCCATTCAGGAGAAGCCGTCAATGCAGTCCGCTTCGCTCACGACCATCGACGACATCAAGAGAGAGTACGGAAGGGTTGAAACGGTGCACCTGTACGGCGGAAAGTCCCATACCGGCGCGGTCATCGCGACCGACGGGCGGAATTACACGATCGTCACGTTAGAGGGGCAGGTGCAGGTCCCCATGAAAGATGTCAAGACGAGGGTCATCATACGTTGAGGGCGGATTGTGCGATACGATGGAAACGAATCCGGCGGCGGTTTACTCCCGCCGCCGGCTTGCGTCAATCCGCTACGCCTTGATCTTCTCCACGAACTCCTCGCGGATCTTGTACTTCTGCACCTTGCCGCTCGCGGTCATGGGGAAGCTCTTTACGAACTCCCAGTAGCGCGGGATCTTGTGGCGCGCGATCTTGCCCGTGCAGTAGTCGATGAACTCCTGTTCGGTAGCCGACTGTCCGTCCTTGAGCATGATCGACGCGAGCACCTGTTCCCCGTACTTCTTGTCGGGCACGCCCACTACGTGAACGTCGCCCACCTTGGGGTTCCCGTGCAGGAACTCCTCGATCTCGCGCGGGTAAATGTTCTCCCCGCCGCGGATGATCATGTCCTTGATGCGGCCGGTTACCTTGTAATAGCCGTTCGCGTCCACCTCGCCAAGGTCGCCTGTGTGCAGCCATCCGTCCTCGTCGATCGCGTCTTTCGTGGCCTGGTCCATCTTGTAGTAGCCCTTCATGACGCAGCTGCTGCGTGTGACGATCTCGCCCTGCGTCCCCGCGGGCACCTCCTGGTTGGTCTCGGGGTCCACGATCCTGCCCTCGATGTCGGGAAGGAGCCTGCCCACGGTCGACACGCGCAGCTCCACCGGATCGTCCCGGCGCGTCATCGTCATCACCGGTGAGGATTCGGTCTGGCCGAATGCGATCACCACCTCGCTGCAGTGCATGCGGGTGCGCACCTGGTTCATGACCTCGACCGGGCACGGGGCGCCGGCCATGATGCCGGTGCGGAGAGACTTCGTGTCGTACCTGTCGAAGTCGGCGTGGTTGAGCATCGCGATGAACATGGTGGGCACGCCGTTGATGGCCGTGCAGCGCTCATCGTGTATCGCTTTAATCGACCTGATCGGGTCGAAGCTTTCCATTACCACCATCGTCGTGCCGTGGCACACGCTGTTAAGCGTGCTCATGACACAGCCAAAGCAGTGGAAGAGCGGCACGTGGATGAGGAGCCTGTCCTTTTCGGTGAGTCCCATCACGTCGCCCACCATGCGCGCGTTGTTGATGATGTTGTAGTGGGTGAGCATGACGCCCTTGGGGAATCCCGTGGTGCCCGATGTATACTGCATGTTGATCACGTCGTGAATGGAGACGGACGCCTCACGCGTCTTGAGCTCCGATTCCGTGATCTTCCTGCCCAGCTCGATCACGTCTGCGAACGAAAACATCCCCGGGGTCCTGAGCCGCTCGCCAATGTAAACCACATTTTTAAGGCCGGGAAGCTTCGCCGATCTCAGGTCGCCGGGAGCGTTCTGCTCGAGCTCCGGGAGCATCCCGTTCACCGTGTCGAAGAAATTGGTGTCACGGTACTTCTCCATGAGCACGAGCGTAGTGGAATCCGACTGCTTGAGGATGTATTCCAGCTCGTGCGACTTGTAGTTTGTGTTCACGGTCACGAGCACGGCGCCGATCATGCCCAGTCCAAACTGCATGTAGACCCATTCCGGAAGGTTCGTGGTCCACACCGAGACATGATCACCGCGCCTGATGCCCAGTGCCATGAAACCCCTGGCGACCGACTCGCAATGACTCAAAAACTGCGCGTAGGTCTCCCTGACGCCGAACTCGGGGCATACGAGCGCCTCGTGCTCCGGCAGTCGTGCGGCGGTCTCCCTGATGAGCCCGCCCATTGTAATCTCTTTAAACGCCGACATTGTGATTCCTCCTTAGGGAAGCAATGGTTATATATTAGAACTGCTGCATGCCCGCGGAATACACGGTCATTCTCCCGTCTGCGGCGGAGGAAAACCGGGCAATTCCCCGGATTATGCACCAATCCTATTTTCTTGATGTTGACATTGGAGGTAATCATGGTTCTCATTTCCGCGATCTTCCTACGAGTAACACCCGATCTGGCGCGATATGACGATGCGCTGGATTTCCGATGTGCCCTCGCCGATCGTGAGGAGCTTGTAATCCCTGTAAAACCTCTCGATGTTGTATTCCTTCATGAGCCCGTAGCCGCCGTGCAGCTGGACGGCCTCGTCCACCACGCGTCCCATGACCTCGGAGCAGTAGAGCTTCGCCATCGCGGCCTGCTTGCCGAACGGGATGCCCGCGTCCTTCATCATGCACGCCTTGTATAACAAGTTCCTCGCCGCCTCGATCTCGGTCGCCATGTCGGCGAGCTTGAACGAGTTCACCTGGAACGTGGATATGGGCTGTCCGAACTGCCTGCGCTCCTTCGAGTACTTGAGGGCAAGCTCGTACGCGCCCTGCGCACCCCCCAGTCCCATCGCCGCGATCGCCAGGCGACCGTTGTCGAGGGTCGACAGCATCTGGTGAAAGCCCTCCCCGCGTTTTCCGAGCAGGTTCTCCTCGGGAACGCGGCAGTCGTCAAAATAGAGCTCGCCGGTGTCGGACGCGCGCCACATCATCTTCTTGTGCATCTTCTTCGCCGTGAATCCTTTAGTGCCGTTGGGGACCAGGATGCACGAAACCTCTTTCTTTCCGTCGGGCTTGGTACCGGTCACGCACTGCACCGTGCACACGCCCGCCATCTCGGATGTGCTGTTGGTGATGAAGATCTTGCTTCCATTGATCACCCACTGCCCCTTGTCCAGCTTTCCGTTCGTCTTGCTGGCGCCCGCATCGGACCCCGCTTCCGGCTCGGTGAGCCCGAACGAGGCCAGGATTTCTCCCTTGCACAGGCGCGGCAGCCATTCCTTCTTCTGCTTCTCGTTGCCGAAATAGTAGATGGGCCCTATGCCCAGCGAGTTCGCCGCCGCGACGGTCGCGCCGTGCGACCCGTCAACGCGCGAAATCTCCTCGACCGCGATACAATACGCAAGGTAGTCCATATGCGGTCCGCCGTATTCCTCGGACACCACTATGCCGAACAGGCCCATGGCCGCCATCTTCTTCACTATGTCCAGGGAGAAGGTCTCGTTCTCGTCCAGGTCCTGCGCGTAAGGCGCGATCTCCTTCTCCGCGAACTCCCGTATATTCTGCCTCAACAGCCTGTGTTCCTCGGACAGGCCAAAGTCGTAATCATGCATCGCGAACCTCCATCTGTTTATGTAAGGCCACACACAGAAGTAAAGCCGGTGCGCGCCCGCGCTCATGCGGACGCGCACCATTGTTTTTTTTTGTTTTTATATATCTATATTATTCTCTCGCACGACCTGACGGCGCTGTGCTCACGCCTTCTCAAAACCCACTATGTCATCGACCGATCCTGTACGCTTTCCCGCGGGCTTGAGTACGGCCTTGACCCTCATGCCGATCCGGGCTTCCGCATACATCACGTTTAGCTTATTGATTATTCCGCCGGCGCATCCCTTGAATTTTACGAGCCCCATCAACTGCGGTTTATCCAGCTTTTTCCCTTGAAAGTCATAATGGGATTCCGTGAAAGAATACAGCTCGCCCTCGAGCCCGACCGACACGTATTCCTTTATCTCCACGAAGCATTCCTCGCAGAAAAGAGACGGCGGAACGAACAGCCTTCCGCAATCCGGGCATTTCGAGGCAATGAAATCGCCCTTTTCCTTGAGGGTGCTGAAAAACCTGTCGCCCGCTATGCCCAGGGTGTACTGGTAATTGACCGGAATCTCTCCCTCGAAAAAACCGAGCTCCGTATTTTTTGCGATGAGTTCCTTAAACATTCTCCACCTCCCTCACTTCACAGGCTCAAAGCAGATTATATCGGTGATGGAACCGGTACGCTCCTTCTCCTGTCTCTTATACACATCTGACGCTGCCGACGAATAGAGAGGTGT
>CALMJO010000312.1 GCA_937864375.1 uncultured Spirochaetota bacterium | reverse complement strand
AGCGTTCCTGGAATCGGCATTATGACGGCGATACGCCTGCTCCTCGAATGGGGAGATGTGAGCCGATTTTCCCGGAAAGAGGAGTTCGTGAATTTTCTTGGCTTGGCGCCGCGGGAGCACAGTTCGGGAGATCGAGAGCACCGGGGCCATATTACCCGGCAAGGATGTCGCTGGGTGCGCGCGTGGCTGGTAGAAAGTGCGTGGGTTGCGCTGCGTCACGATCCAGTCTTGTTGTCGAAATTCAACAGGATAGCGTCTCATAGTGGCAGGAAGAAGATTGCGATAGTGGCTGTGGCGCGAACGCTTGCGACACGGTGTCGCGCAATACTTATGTCAGGGGAAGAATATACAATTGGGCTAGTAGCGTAAGGGAAGGCAGGAAAATGACATTCCCAGGCATCCAGTTAGGTATTCAATGAAAGGATTCATGACTAAATTGGCGCATGACGCTCCTCATCTTGTAAAACGATTACGTAAAAGGGTTTGTCAGCGCCATTAATTCAGGACGAACATGTAAACGGTGCCCAGAGCACGAATAGCGGATTAGAAACTTTCGGTGTACCCTGGAGATGCGGGAAAAGGAGAACGAAAAATTATTGATGAGGTCGGCAATAATTATTTGAAATCTACATAGCGGAGATGGGGGGATAGACGAGATCAAGGGGATAAAAATATTGATACTACAAGATTCTGATTCTGAACAATTAAGTGACCAGGGGGAACAAGTTTAATGAATGCGCTAAAACTATTTGACCGCCTCACAAAAAAATCCTTATCTCCTCAATCTCATCAATCCCCCTATCCCCTGCTCTTACACATTCTTTCGCTATGACGTCCAAGTCCATTCGGAGGATGAATATGCCTGTCATGAAAATTTTTAACTGGGGTCCCATCTGCCTCCTGGCGCTTACCGCGTGCGCTGACGGCGGAAAGGGTACGTACACCTACGCGCGTCCCCTGATGGGGACGATCGTCAACCTTACCATCTGCGCGGACACGAAACGCACGGCCGACAGTGCGGCCCAAAAGGCCTTCGAGGCGATCGAGGAGGTCGAGCGGCTGATGAGCCCTAAAAGCGAGGCCGGGGACGTGTTTCGCCTGAACGAGCAGGCGGCGCTCCGGCCGGTCAGGATTTCGCCGCGCACCTTCATGCTCATACAGCGCGCAAACGAGGTTGCCGCCCGCACCGGCGGCGCCTTCGACGTGAGCTTCGCCGCGCTCGAGCGTCTCTGGAACTGGAAAGACCCAGGCTTCGTCCCGCCGCAGGCCGCGGAGGTGACCAGGGCGCTCCCCTTGATAAACTATCGGAACCTCCGCCTTAACCCCATGACGAACGAGGTCTCGTTCGCATTCACGGGAATGAAGGTTGGACTGGGCGGCATCGCGAAGGGCTACGCGTCGCAGTGCGCGGTCGAGGCGCTCAGCGAGGCGGGGATCAGGGACGCGATCGTCGCGAGCGCCGGGGACATACAGGTGATGGGCGCGAAGGACGGCGAGCCGTGGCGCGTGGGGCTCCAGCACCCGCGCGAGAAGTCCATCCTGTGCGCGATCCTCATGCGCGACGGCGACGCGGTCTCCACGAGCGGCGACTACGAGCGCTACGCCGAGTACGGCGGGGTGCGCTACCACCACATCATGGACCCGAAGACGGGATATCCCGCAAGGGGGTTTGTTTCGGTATCGGTAATCTCGAAGAGCGCGGTGGATTCGGACGCGTACTCTACGGCGCTGTTTGTGATGGGGCCGGGGAAGGTGGAGCGGTTCATCAAGGAGCATCCGGAGCTGCAGGTGATTGTTATTGATGAGCAGATGAGGGTTAGTGCTTCTAAAGGATTAAAGGAGAGGATAAAGTCGGAGGGGGCGATAGCGGTGAGGTGGATGTGAGGTGGAGTTCCACGAGACGGACCCAAGGCGGCACCTGGTCGAATCCGGAAAGGTTCGAACGAAATGGTTGACAACAATAGCATAATTATTATATTTATCATATAAATATGATTAATACAGGTAAACCTTTATGCCTACAAAACCAATCAGTATCACCATCGATGAAGACGTTTCACACAAACTCGATCGCCTCGCAACCGAGACTCATCGCAAGAAAAGCTATTATGTGAACGAGGCCCTCCGCGCGTATTTCGAAGAGATCGAGGATTATCAAATTGCCCTGTCGCGGAAAGGCGGAAAAACCGTTTCACTTGCCAATGCGAAAAAAGAATTGGGTATCTGACCCTGAATGTACGCGGTAGTATTTGAAAAACGGTGTCTTCGCGAGCTGAAGCGTCTCGACAGGCAGGTCACAAAGAAAGCCTTTGAAATCATTGAAAACCGTATTGCAAAAGACCCGCATAGCGCCAAGGCGCTTACCGGTCCCTACCGCGGATTGTATAGCTATAGGTATGGAGATTATCGGATTATTTATGAGATCGTTGAGGCGACGATAACTGTCGTGGTGCTGAGGGTTGGGCATCGCAAAAGCGTGTATGATGGATTATGATGAGGTTTTGATATACTCACCATGATTCGACTTCTCGTCCAAGATCCTCAAGCTAGATCGTCTCGCCTTTTTTGATCGCTTCAAGCCTTCTTTTTATTTTATCGATTACGTATAGGCGGTACATGATGTCTTCCATTGAATCGGTATCGGGAAGAGATGTTATCGCCCTTATGGCTTCCTGTTTGCTTGTGTGCATAGTGTATATATCCCCTTTTGCAGATAAACTGGTATTAAAACAGGTACCCGACAATAATCAAGCCGAAAAATGGAATGGGGCAGGGAAAGGTGGTGCGCCTCATGAAAGAATACCGGTGATGGATCTTCATCTTGACAATTCTCATGTTTCAAGTACCATTTTGGAATGGATAACCAACGGAAACGTAGGGAGATTGAAATTATGGCTTTTAAATACAAGCGAACAACTTACTTTATAATTGTTTCTTTGATCATTATCGCAGCTTCTCTCATCGTCAGAGGCATTATTAAGCCGAAAAACGCGGATACGCTTATAAACGACGCGATGGAGGAAATCAAAAGAGGCGACTTTAACGACGCAATCAAGAATTATACTGATGCCCTGAAGCTCAAGGGCGACGATCCCACCACCTTCTACAACAGGGGCGTCGCATACATGAACAAGGGCGATTACGAGAAGGCAATCCAGGATTATTCGAAGGCGATCGAGCTAGATCCAAAGAACCTAGCGGCGTACAACAACAGGGCCCTGTCGTACAGGAGCACGGGTAAATATGACGATTCCATCAAGGATTATTCCCGCGTGCTCGAGCTCAAGGCCGATTTCTCAACAGCCTGGTACGGGCGCGGGCTCGCATACCAGCAGAAGGGCCTCCGCGACCGGGCGCTCGCCGATTTCAGGAAGGCGCTTTCGCTGGGGTTTGAGGGAGCAAAGCAGAACATCCAGGAACTGGAAAAGAAATAGCCCCCCTTCCCTCCGCTACCGGTAGCACCGATTCATCCGGTGCTACCAGGTGGCTCCTCCGTCAATCGACTTGGCGAACTTCAGGTACCCGTTCGTCACGTCGTAGTAGGTGATCCCGATCACGTCCTCATCAATTACCAGCATCGAACTGAACTGGCCAACATCCCCGGTCGTATCAACATTAACCCGAGAAGCCACCGGCCATGTTGCTCCTCCATCGGTCGACTTTGCGATCTTCAAATTTAAGTTACCGGTCGAATCATAGTAACTGATGTAGATGTAACTGTTGATGTCCACCCCTATTGAAGTATACTGACCTGTTACCGCCGTATCGTCGACCGTGGTCGCAGTCCATGGTCCGGTTACTGCAGTCGCCGACGCGAATTTAAGCGCGGAGTTTGTAACATCGTAGTAACTGATATAGATATTGGTGTTCAAGCCGTCAAAATCGGTCGTGATTGAAGTAAATTGGCCGACATCGCCGCCCGTATCGACCTGAACGATGTTCCCACCAAGCCAGGTCGCGCCTCCATCGTTGGAGCCGGCGACCTTAAGGTCGAGGGTCGTCGCGTCATAGTAACTGATATAGACGTTCGAGCCATCAACTGTTATTGAAGCATATTGCCCCACATTGGCGCCGGAATCCACAGGAACGATGCTCGCGCCCGGCCACGTGGCGCCATAATCAGTCGACTTGGCGAATTTCAGTGCCCCACCGCTGGTTGACTGATAATACGCTACGTAGAGAGTTCCGCCAATCGCGTACAGCGAGCTGTATTGACCGACCGAATCTGTTCCGCCGCCATCGTCGATTACTACGGGTGAATTCCAACTGCTTCCTCGATTGGACGACCGTGCAAACTTCAGCCTTCCAGTCACGCCTCCGTCGGCATCGTAATAGCTGATATACACATAGTCGCCATCCGCGGCGATCGAGGAATACTGCCCTACCGTGGCAGTATTGTCCACCAGGCGGGTCGTCCAGGTGAGGCCCGCATCCGTGGATTTCGCGAAGCGAAGCGAGGAGTTAGTCACGTCGTAATAGCTCGTATAAATAATATTGTCCGGGCCCTTCGCGATCGAAGTGAAACGCCCCCTGTCTGTCGTGGAATCGATCGTCACGATGCCCGTCGAGGTTCCCGGGACAGCGAACGTATAGGTGCTCGTTGCTCCAATCGAATTGTTGTCGATCTGCACCGTAGTGGTCTTGGCACCAGCCGTTGTGGGCTTGAATTTCACCGTGAAATGCGTATTACCCAAAGCGGGGATGCTGAAAAGTGTCGATGACGTATCCAATTCATATTGAGTCGGATCCCCCCCCGTGAGAAGGATGTCGTAAATAGTCAGCGGCGTAGTCGCGCTCGTGTTCTGAATCTCGAACGTCTCCGAGGTTGTTGAGCCGAGCGCCTTCGTGCCGAAGCCTGTTGGATTATTGTAAGTTCCGCCGTCCGCGATGTTGTTGGGAATGCTGTCGCGGACATTGATTACGGGCACATCCGCTCCCGTTCCCTGAACGTTGATCGTTGATGTCTGCGCCGCACCCGCCGCGTCCAGATAATGCACCACCAGCGTCCCCGTCCTCACTCCCGTCGCCGCCGGCGTGAACGTCGCCGTAAACGTCCTGGTTCCTCCTATCGCTACCGGCGTCAACGGCTGCGTCACTACCGCAAAATCACCCGTCGTTGTCACGTAGTTGGGTGCAAACGCCGGATCAAGTGCCATCGCCAGGTTGCCCGTATTCTGGATCGTGAACGTGATCGCGCTGCTCGTGCTCCCCCGATTTACGTTCCCATAATCATAACTGCTCGGCGATGCCCCTATGATCGGTCCCTGCCCCGTCCCCGTCACCGTGAATACGTACGGGTTCTCATCCGCGTCGTCGCTGCCTATCGTCACCGTCGCGCTCTTCGCGCCCGTGCTCGTAGGCGTGAACCGTATCGTGAACGTCTGCGGCGTACCGTTCAATACTGGCGATACCGGCGCCGCACCGAACAACGAAAATTCAGATGAACCGCTGATCGCCACCGTCGGACTCCCCGTAAGCAGCAGGTTCGCCGTCCCAAGATTTTCCACCGTGAACACCACATCGCTGTTCGCCCCGATGTTCACGTTCCCGTACGCCCGCGTTCCTCCGACCGGTATGTTCGTCGGCACCGCATCGTGTATATTGATCTCAGGGATTGCTACCCCCGTACCCTGTACGTTTATGGTATACGTCTGCGACGCTCCCAGCGCATCAAGATAATGTACCACCAGCGTCCCCGTCCTCACTCCCGTCGCCGCCGGCGTGAACGTCGCCGTAA
>CALMJO010000311.1 GCA_937864375.1 uncultured Spirochaetota bacterium | reverse complement strand
TCTGGATGACGGCATGCCGTCATGCAAAACTTACACGAAAATAGGCATTGTTATGTATCATCCTGCACTATTATTTGCGACCGCGGTTTCGTCCGCAACGTGTGGTCACCCTGAGCACTTCGACAGGCTCAGTGCAGGCTCGTCGAAGGGCGACCTTTCTGGAGGATACGGTTTCCTCTTCAGCATGGTTCGACGGAGTTCATCCTGAGCGCAGCCGAAGGGCTCACCATGACCATAATAGTATTAATTTTCATGCTTTCTGGGTGACGGCCCGCCGTCATGCTGAACTAACACGAAAACAGACATTGTTATGCCTAAGAGTTCGGTATAACCACGAATGGACACGAACCCACACGAATATCAAATTCGTGTTTATCGGGGTTCATTCGCGGTTAATCAAAAGAATGATAGTCTATGTTTTCATTCTTTCTGGATGACGGCCTGCCGTCATGATGAACCAAAAGGACTGCCTGTCAAACCGGCGCCTTTCAGGCTGGAAAGTGCCGGTCAAAAAGGCTTGAAAACTCGATTGGGCCTTTCTAGAGTGGCAATAATGGCATGAACAGCCGCGGCGATTATCTTATTTAACATGAATAATTCCGGTTTTTTATTCATGGAGCTGTCTCATCCAAATCGCTCACTTTCATATCAATAGGGAGGAACGGTATGAGCGGTGTAATAAATCCCAAGGCGCCCGTGGGTGTGTGCGGAATAGGACGGATCGGGAAGCTCCTGGTGTGGTATCTCGCGGCCCGCGGGGAACACGACCAGATCGTGGTGTCAACCGGGCGTAAAACCGGGAAGGGCATCGATGACCTGGCGACCTACCTGGGCTACGATTCGACCTACGGATCGTTTTCGCGCTTCGTGGGCGGCTTCAGGGGCGGCAGGGCCTTCGAGGTCAGAGACGGCTCCCTGTACCTGAACGGCGTGAAGATCGTCTGGCTCGCGGAGAAGGAGCACAGGGTCCCCGGGAACATCCCCTGGTCGGACAACGGCGTCGAGGTGGTGTTCGACACCACCGGCAAGATGACCGACCCCACGATAAACGACGACAACGCGCTGCGCGGCCATCTCAACCACGCGAAAAGGGCGGTCCTGTCGGCGCCGTTCAAGATAAAGGCGAAGGGCACGCCCCTGCCCGAGGACGCCATCACGCTCGTAGGCGGGGTGAACTTCGACCGCTACGACGCGGCGAAGCACACCGTGATCTCCAACGCGTCCTGCACCACGAACTGCTGCGCGCCTCCCATCAAAGCGCTCGTGGACCACTTTGGCGAGAAGTTCATCTCGTACTCGCTCACCACGGTGCACGCCGCGACGAATTCGCAGAACGTGCTGGACGTTCTTCCCAAGGACGGGGAGAAGGACACGCGAAAGGTCCGCAGCACCTTCAATTCCATGATACCCACCTCCACCGGCGCGGCGAATGCGGTGATCGAGGTCATCCCAGAGATCAGGAAGCTTGGAATCGGATCCCAGGCCTCGTCCATGCGGGTCCCCACCACGACGGGCTCCATCGTGATCCTGGACATCTCTCTCATGGGCGAGTTCGACGACGACTACGTGAACGATATTTTTAAAAAGTACTCGGCGAAGAACCCGGACATCATGCAGTATTCCACGGAACAGCTGGTGAGCGCGGACATCATCGGGAGCACCCACTCCGCGGTGTACGATTCCAGGTTCACCCATCGGCGCACCTCGAAGCGGGGCGATCACTACTTCACCATGGTCGACCTCAATTTCTGGTACGACAACGAGTTCGGTTACGTGTCCTCGCTGGGAAGGCTCTACGACCTCGTGACAGGCAGGAGGTAAGCGCGTGCACAGTCACGGACACGATCATGACCGCGAGCATTCGCACGAGGGCCACGGCCACACGCACCGCGAGCACGCGCACGGGTCCAGGGGGCGCACCCTGGGCCTTGTGATCCTGTTCAACGCGGTGATCACGGCGGCGGAGTACGCGGGGGGCGTCATATCCGGAAGCCTCGCGCTCATCTCGGACGCCGGACACAACCTGTCCGACGTGCTGTCGCTCGTGCTGGGCCTGGCGGGCGAGCGCGTGTCGGAGCGGGGCCCCAGCGCGCGCTACTCGTTCGGGCTCAAGCGCTTCGAGGTGCTGGTCGCCCTCGTGAACGCGCTCACGCTCGTCGCGATCGGGGCGTACATCGTGCACGAGGCCGTTATGCGCTATTTAAACCCCGTGGGCGTGAACCCGGCCGTCATGCTCCCCGTCGCGTGCGTGGGCCTGGCGGGCAATGTCCTGTCGATCCTTTTCCTTCATCGAAGGCGAGGCGAGAACCTGAACATGCGCGCCGCCTTCCTTCATCTCTTCTACGACGCGGTCTCGTCGGTCGCGGTCATCGCCGTGGGAGTGGCCCTCGTCCTCTCCCCGGGACTTCTCCTGCTCGACATCGCAGTGAGCCTCGTCATCGCCGTCATGATCGTGTGGAGCTCCATGGACATCATCCGGGAGTCGCTGCGTATCTTCCTGCAGGGGACGCCCGGACACCTCCATCCCGACGCGATCCTCGAAAAAATCCTGGGCATCCCGGGGGTCGACGGGGTGCACGGCCTTCACATATGGTCGGTGAGCTCGTCGGAGGTCTTCCTTTCCTGCCACGTGTGCCTGGGCGGCAACGCCGGCACGGACGCCGATTCGCTCATCCTCGCGGTGAACGACATGCTCGCCGCCGAGTTCGGCATCACCCACACGACGATCCAGGTTGAGCTCCGGCAGATCTGCGCCGTCGGGAACGGAAGCTGCTGCCGCTGACATATCCAAAGACGTGTAAGAAAGGGAGATGAGGAGATAAAGGCGTAACGGCGATTGAGGAGATGAGGATTGGTATGCCTTGATGGATGAGGGACGCTATCAGTAACAAATCAATACAAAATTCTTTATCTCCCCTATCTCTTCAATCCCCCCATCTCCCACTCCTACACGCAGTTGCCTTTTCCGGGCGTTTCAGAAAATTCACGTCGCCGATCTGCCGGTCCATGTTGAGCTCCGGCAGATCTGCGCCGTCGGGAACGGAAACTGCTGCCGCTGAGCGGGCTTATTAAAGACGTGTAAGAAAGGGAGATAAAGAGATAAAGGAAAAAGGCGATGGAAGAGATAAGAATCGGTATGACTTGATGGTAGATGGGTGCTGTCAGTAGAAATTCCGCTCCAAACCTGCCACTGATTCCGGCCTAAACCTGCCACGCATT
>CALMJO010000310.1 GCA_937864375.1 uncultured Spirochaetota bacterium | reverse complement strand
GTGTCTCCACTCACGTTACAGTTTCATCGTGACTTCGAGGATCACGCTCTGCGCCGAACCGCCGTAGGCATAGCTCGGGTTGTCGGGATTGGCGGGATCGTCCTTCCTGACCGTCCGCGGGACGAAGCCCTGGTACTGGTATCCCAGCGTGATCTCGATGGGTCCGCGGAACCCGCCAAGCTGCGGGACCAGGAATTTCGTGCCGAGCGACAGGATGTGCTTGTCGTTGTCCAAAAAGTTATAGGCGCCGGTCACCGCGCTGTCCGGGATAAAGCTCGGCTGATAGATGTAGCCGGCCATGATTGAAAGCCAGGAGAGCGCATCGTGCTTCACGCCCAGCTTGGGGCACATTATGTCCTGGAATTTTGGAAGATCCGGATTATTCTTGGTGAGCGTCGATGAGTACCTGTTTTTTGACCACAACTGGTAATCGATATCGAACGAGAACGTCGTCTTCCAGCGGGAATATGCCGCACCGAAGGTGTAGATATCCGGTGAATAATAATCGTAGATGGCCATGACCAGCTGCATCGTTACTGCGGTAGTTACCGCGGCCGCGTTGAACGGGTCAATGACCATGTAATGCTCCTGCCGGTACGAAATCCCCAGCTCCAGCCCCTTTACCGCGCTCCAGATCTGCCCGGGACTGAAGTATATTCCCGCGAGCAGGGTCGGCATGGCCGAAAGGTCCATCTTGGCCTGAGAATCGGGCGTCTGGGGATCTCCGTCTATGTCCACGTTGTCCATAATGACCGAGCCCTGGCCCTTGAAGCCCACGTTCGCTCCCACCCCGAATCCGAACGCATCATTGAGGAAACCGAACCCGGCGCCCACAAGGATCATGGACTTCTGCTCCTCGCGCCCCAGGCGCAGGTAATCGTGCGTGCGCGGATCGATGTCGTTGAGCTTCACGATGGTGCCGTCGCCGTTCGCGCCCAGCCCCAGTCCAAGGCGCGCGGACGAGATGAACTTTGGCATCTCGTAGATGAGGTTGAGGTCGATCACGACGCCAAGAATTATGTGCGACGATGCGGGGACGTCCGTTTCCTCGAGGGTGTTGGTCCCCTTGTAATCGATGCTGGTCCCGGGCATGTTGTACATGTACGAGACCGCGAGCTGGTTCAGGTACGCTTTCCGGGGAGCGGCGCTTTCTTCCTTCGCGCCTTCCTCCTTCTTCTTCAGGGAGAGCGCGCTGTCGCCCTCGTCCTTCACTGCTGCGCCCTTCAGGTGGACGGTTTTACCCAGGCCCCCCATGTTATAGTAGACCGAGGACCAGTCGGAGACAACCGCCGTCATCGCGTTTCCCATCGCGATCCCGGTGGCCCCGAACCCGTAAGTGTCCCCGAAATTGCTCGCGTGCGCGCTACCCGTAAATCCCACGACCAGGCTGAAAACTACACCCCACAGAATTCTTTTAGACATCATGCCCTCAAACACGTTGAACGTTGCACTTCAGCCGGCCGCCAGGCCTAGAAGCCGTTGAACTGGAACCCGTACTGCCTGTAAAACTGCTTGTAGAATTCGATCTTCTCCGCCGCGCTCATCGACGCGGTCTTCATCGCGAGCAGGTCCTCGAACATATCACTCAGCTTGAACCAGAGCGAACCGCTGCCGCCCACCGCGTCGTCCCCCAGGAAGGTGTACACCTCGTTGATGAGGGTCTCCCATTCCCCGGGCGTGTCGGGCGCGTTGTTCAGCCTGTCGGAAATCTTCGTCACGAGCCCGCCGTCGGCCATCATCGCGTCCATGAGGATCTTCATGTCGTAATAATTCTGGCCGGTATCGTCCTTCACGATCCCGTGCAGTTTGGGCAGAAGCTCCTTCAGGAGAACGACCAGGTCGTTGAAGCCCTCGTCTCCCTGGTAAAGCCATTTCTTGTTCTCCCTGTCGTAATACGCGACGTACTTGCCGAGCGTATACAGGAGCGCCGCGAATTCGTCGTCCGTGTAGGTCTTGTCCGCAAAGAGCGCGTCGACTATCTTCCCGAGGTTGTCCGTGATGCAGTACTTGCCGGGATCGCCCGCGGGCTTTCTCTTGTCCAGCAGGTTCGAGAGCGTCTCGAAGGTGTCCCCGAACTCGTTCCAGTCGGGGTCCTGCGTCCACGTGTCGACCAGCGCCAGCCTGTCGTCCACGAGCTTCGTGAGGGCCCAGTCGAGATCAAAGTCCTCGGCCCGCATCGCGGGCTTGAACATCCACTGGTAATTCGTGTAATCGAGATGCGTGTATTGGTCGTCGCCGTAGACCGGTGTGCTTTCGCCGCTCTCTTCCTTCGTCACCACCTCGCCCTTGGTCGTCTTTACCGACGTGATGATCTGCTCGAGCGCGGTGAAGATGTTCATCCTTATTTTCTTCGCATCGTTCCGGTAGATGCTTCCCGCGTCGTTATTGCCCATCTTCTGGAGCAGCGCGAGCGCATGGGTCACGATGGCGCCCGAATCGCAGATCATGGGCAGCACCCCGTCCGCGCGGGTCGATGCGCTGTCGGAATTCGAATCAGAGAGGAGGTTCATGAGCGTGCGCAGGCCGCGCCGCGGCCGGAAGAACTGCTTGTAATCGCCCGAAACCTTGGGCGTGGGGGACAGGTAATCGAGCAGGCCGTCGCTTCCTCCCTGCCTGTCGATGCGCGGCGCCCAGCGTCCCACGCTCCCTGTGTCGGAATTGTTGATGTAGCGCAACTGCGGCTTCGCGAGCACGGGAACGAGCCCTTCCAGCACGTCCCTGATGGGATACTTGTGCGGGTAGCCCTCGTCCCCGGGGTGCAGGGTGGATGCCGGGTAATTGTAATCATGACCGGTCCCGGGAGTATACTTAGTCGTTTCATGCAGGGAGCCGACGGCGGTGACAAGGACGGGGAAAATCCTGTTCCGGATCGCCCACGCGTCGCTCCACGCGGATCCGGAGGCGTTCGATTCTACAAGACCGCTCTGCAGCATCCCCAGCCTCACGATCGGGTCAATGTTCTGCCCCACCGCGCCGGGGAACACGTTTCCGCTGCCCAGGATGGTGTCCCATACCAGGCTTAGCGTGACGATGCCCGAGTCTTCCTTTACGAAGGCGAGGTACCTTCCATCTCCTGCGACCGTCGAATCGCCGTAATGCGGCCACCTGCCGTCGTCTACATCCAGGCCCTCGCTGCCCTTGAGCACCCAGCTTCCGTTGCTTGCTCCCTTCTTCGCGTTGCCAAGCCCCAATATTCCATTGCCCTCGATGACGACGAAGGCCGCAGAGTGAATTGTGATGATCAGTACGCTTTTATAAACATTCATGGGGATTGTAAACACGAACTTTTTCTCCAGCGCCAGCCACTGGTAGTTACGAAACATCGCCTCTTCCTGCGAGGAGCACTCGCGCGTGGCGTCGTTCGTGCGGATTTTTTCCCTGAACATGAAGCGGTCCGCGCCAAAGTTACCCGGCGTGAGCTTGAACCTGTCGGCGCCGCTGGTTCCCTCGACGTAGCCGCTGCCTGCCTCGTTCATGGGCGGCGCGCAGAATTCCCCGCTCTTGTGCCCGCGGCGGACCAGGAAGTAGTCCGAGTACCACTGGTCCCTGTACCGGGAGGTCCGCTGCCGCTTGCCGTTGAACGCGTACCCGCTCAACTCGGACGCGCTTATGACGTTCGTAGCCGGATCCTCAATATCGTCGCCGTCGGTGGGATAGAGGTGTACCCAGGTGCTCCTGTCCCCCGCCGACCGCTTGTACACCATGGAGTAGACTTCGCCGTTGGGCTTGTAGTAGAGGTACCATGTCTCCGACGAACCGTCCGCGCCCCACGCTCCCGTGCCGTTGTTGACCAGGTCGCAATCGACCGTGACGGGGGCCTGCCCGGCCTTTTCCGGCGAGTAATAGTAGGGGGCCTCCCCCTCCCAGCAGGCGCGCGAGATCCAACCCATCACGAAACACGCGGTATTCATCTCTCCGATGCCGTCTCCCACTTTCGGAAAGTAGGTGAGAAAATCCTTGTCCTCGGTCGTGTTCGCAATGGTGCCTATGGGTTCGATGTCGCTGCCGTGTTTGACATGTTCCACCGTCTCGCCGCCGTTGGGAATGCCCGCGTCCCCCGCGCACGCTGCCGGGAGCAGGAGCATGGTGGGATAATCGTACCCCATGTAAAACTTATGGCTTCCTATCTGCGCGTTGCCGAACGGGGACGAGCTTCTTCCAATATAGGCAGCCTGGTCCGTCCTCGTGTCGAGGGCCAGGTTGTATGCCGTCGCGGTTATCCCGCAGATGTCAAGGCCGCTGTTCTGCATCGCGTACATACA
Organism: uncultured Spirochaetota bacterium; assembly: GCA_937864375.1. GTDB lineage: Bacteria > Spirochaetota > UBA4802 > UBA4802 > UBA5368 > FW300-bin19. Next base: position 2,261 of record CALMJO010000310.1, on the reverse strand, counting down.
GTCGTTCACCGTGATTATCCCATGCGTGGGCTCACCGTGCCCGCGCTGATCGCTGCTCACCTGCGGATTGCGGTCCGGTTCCCCCGAGTACGACATCCTCGTTTTATACCCGAAATTCAGCGAACCGGCGATGGTGACCAGCAGGTGGTCCAGGAAACTGACGTTATACCCGCTGCCCGTACGGTCCTGGCCGTACCCGTCGTACCTGAGCATGCGCTTCAGCGATGACTCGACACCGTCGTAGTTTGAAAAATCGATGCCCGCCTTCTTCAGCTTGTCGAAGGATCGCACCATGCGCTCCACCGCCGATTTGCCGTTTCCCCTGTCGTTGATGATCGAGTAATCGGGGATCGAGGGATCCTCGGTCGCGGCCCTGTCGCGGATGAAAAGCTTCACGAGGCCGGGCCACAGCTCGCGAAGGGAGTTCTTCAGCTCGGCGTTCACGTACCAGGTGCCGGAATTCGAATAATCGGAATTGAAACCCGCCCCGCCGGCCGTAAAATATTTCTCCATGTTCTGCAGCAGCGTCTTGAACTTTCCGGTATTCGCCGGGTCCACGAGCGCCGGGAGGTCGCCCTTAACGATGGACGATTCGGAATTATAAATGAGGTCCCTCGCGTTCGGGTCACCCGCGAGCATGTCGTTAAGGGCGCGCATGAGCAGGTGGCTTCCCCTTACCGTGTTGCCAAGATCAAGGTTGGTATCCCCCGAATCGATCGACGCGGGATCGGTGACGAGGTTCCCGCCCGAATCCACGTACATGGGGTAATCCGACTGTATCGTGAACTTCGCGACCACCTCGCTCAGGTCGCGAATGTCCTGCTGATCGATCCCCTCGATCTTATCGATGAGCTTCTGGACCAGGTCTCGCATCCCGGCAGGAGTGTCGAGGTTGTAGCCGCTATCGTCGGCCACATAATTGACGGTCTTCCTTAGAATTGCCTTCGCGTCCTCGGTCAGCCCCTCGGTGTCACCCAGATCGTTGAGCAGCTCGTAAAGCCCGGTGCCGTATTCCATCCCCGTGGTTTCATAGAAGGAATTCATCCCCGATTTCACGTAATGGCGTTCATCGTCTTTAAGAATAGCCAGCAGGTCGCGGACCTCGTTCAGGGTCGACGTGAGAAGGCGGTCTTCGTGGTTTACCAGCAGCTTGAACAGGCGGGACATCGTGTCGAATTCGTTATAATTGGCGCTTATCGCCTCCGGCAGATCGGTGGTAATTACATAATTCATATCAAGCCCGGTAAACAGGTCCTTGATATTGTCATACCCGTCCAGGGCGCAAAAGATCTGGTAATCCCGGTCCGGCTCGTTTTTCTGAAACGTGCCGAGTCCTCCTCCGCCCGCACACCCGGCCAGGGCCGTGCAGAGAGTCACGATACCAGCGAGCAAACTCCTCTTGAACAACATGGTAAAACCCCCGCGATAGTGCCGTTCCCGTCTCTTTATTTTTCCATGGTCCATGATGATTGCCAAATCTTCCATCTCAATACACCGTCCGGACGGTGTGTAATGAACCTTAAAAAACATACCCCTTCAATGGCCCATTTGGGCTAAAGATTTTCTAAACTAAATAAACTATACTGCTTTCTGGGGGATGACTGATGTAGCTTGGAATTTCATAAAAATTCAATCCATTAACAAGCAGGTAAAACTTAGGTTCTTGTTAATATTAATGGCAGATTAAAGCACAGGATGGGGAATGTCAATAAAAAACCGACCTGTCAGTCAGTATTTAAGGAAAATATGCACTACAGTTTCATGTACAATGTTCATTTTAAGACCTCATTCGCAAATAAATCGTCCAAAAAATGAACCATGTACGCGGTTTCCTTTACAAGTCCCGTGACCGTGACGCTGTTTTCAGTGTGTGACAATATTTCGGTTCCGAGGAACGAGGTGTTCGCCCCCAGGCTTTGCAGGTACCTGTATAAATTCTCGCCCTGGTAATACGGAACGATGTTGTCGGTTCTGGAATGCATGATGAAATACCTGCAGGGCGGAAGCACTCCCTTTCCGGCCAGCATCGACGGGCCGTTGATCGACTCGAAATCGCGGTGGTGGAGGTCCACCACCAGCAGGTCCCTGAACAGCTTCTCGCCAAGGACCTTGCGCATCTCGCCCACGTCCGTCGTGCCCGGCTTCGAAATGCTGATCGCCTTCCTGATAAGCTCCTTTTCCTCGTCGGTAAACGCCCCTGAGCTCATGGTGAGCACCATCTTGCCGATGATGTCCAGGTTGAGACCGGCCTCGTTGTAGCT
>CALMJO010000309.1 GCA_937864375.1 uncultured Spirochaetota bacterium | reverse complement strand
CGGGGATCGAAACGTCCTTCGTGGCGCGGTACGTGGGCACCGCGATGTCGAGCCCCTCGCCGGACTGGGTCACCTTGAAATCGAGCGAGGTGAGTATGGCGTTGATGCGAGCGTCGTCCACGTCCTGGCCGAGCTTGCGGCGGATGAAGTCCGCGCTCGTCCGTATGCTCACGGGCTTGGCCTTCACGGGATACGCGTCCATGATGGGGCCCATGGCCTCGGCCGCGGGAACCATCTCCCTGATGATCTGGAAGCAGCGCACGAGCGCGGCGGGACAGACCTCTGAATCGAGCGACTTTTCGAAGCGTATGGCGGCCTCGGTGCGCATCGTGAAGCGTGCGGCGGTTTTACGGATGTTTACCGGGTTGAAGTTCGCGGCCTCGAGGATGATTTCGGTGGTGGCGTCCTCGATCTCCGAGTTGCCCCCGCCCATGACGCCCGCGAGCGCGATCGCCCCGCCCGCGTCCGTGATGAGGACGTCCTCGGCGGTGAGGGCGTGCTCCTGGCCGTCAAGGGTAACGAGCTTCTCGCCGCTTCCCGCCAGGCGGACTATGATCTGGTCCCCGCGCAGCTTCTTCCGGTCGAAGGCGTGCATGGGCTCACCCAGCTCGGCCATCACGTAGTTGGTGACGTCCACGATGTTGTTGATGGGACGCATCCCGATCGCGGTGACCGCGGCCTTGAGCCAGGCGGGCGATTCGGCGATCTTTATGTTCTTCACCGCGAGCCCGCAGTAGCGCGGGGAAGCTGCCGGGTCCTTGATCGCTACGGTGAAGGGCGCGGTCCCCTTGAAGGTGTCCGCGATGGACAGGTCCACGACGCTTTTGAATTCCCTGCCGAAAAGCGCGGCTATCTCGCGCGCGAAGCCCGCGTGGCTCCACAGGTCGGGCCTGTGGGTGATGGACTTGTTGTCGATCTCCAGGCGCGTGTCGGACCAGTCGGGGAACAGTGACGCGAGCGTTACCCCGAGCTTCGTGCCGGGCGGAAGTATCATGATGCCGGTGTGGTCCTCGGAGAGGCCCAGCTCCTTTTCCGAGCAGAGCATGCCGTCGGATTCCTCGCCGCGGATCTTCGCCTTCTTGACGGTAAACTCCTCGGAGAATTTCGTGCCGATCCTGGCCAGCGCCACTATGTCGCCCGCCCTGTGGTTGGGCGCGCCGCACACCACGCGAAACTTTTCGCTCCCCGCGTCCAGGTCGCACACGGTGAGCTTGTCGGCGTTGGGATGCTGCTTCATCTCCGTGATCTTCGCGGTGACGACGGTCTCGAGGTGCGCACCCATGCGCTCGATCGATTCGATCTCCGCGGAGGACATGGTCAGGCGGTGGGCGATCTCCTCGGGGGCGATTCCCCTCGTGTCAACCATTCGATTTATAGTGTTCAGTGAAAGCCACATGGTCTCCCCCCTGCTAGAATTGCTCGAGAAAACGGATATCGCCGCCCATGAAGTGACGGATGTCGTTAACCCCGAACTTCATCATGACCAGGCGGTTGAGTCCCATGCCGAAGGCGAAGCCGGAGTACGCCTCGGGATCGATGCCTCCCATGCGCAGGACGTTGGGATGCACCTGCCCGCATCCCAGGAACTCGATCCAGCCGCTGTGCTTGCAGACCCTGCAGCCCTTGCCGCCGCAGATGAGGCAGTTGAAGTCGAGGTCGAATCCCGGCTCCACGAACGGGTAGTAGGAGGGGCGCAGCCGCACCTTGACCTCCTTGCGGAAGATCGCGGACAAGAGCTGCTTCATTATGAAGATGAGATGGGCCACGCTGATGTCTCTGTCCACCATCATGCCCTCGATCTGGTAGAAGGTGTTCTCGTGCGAGGCGTCGATCTCCTCGTATCGGAAGACGCGGCCGGGGCCGATGACGCGGAAGGGAGGCTTGTGCGTCTTCATGCCCCTGATCTGGATCGCCGAGGTGTGCGTCCGGAGCAGATTCCCGTCCTCGGTCCAGAAGGTATCCTGAAGATCGCGCGCGGGATGGTAGGGCGGTATGTTGAGCGCCTCGAAGTTGTTGTATTCGGTCTCCACCTCGGGGCCGTCCAGAATCTCGAACCCCATGGACGTGAATATGTCCTCCACCTCGTACTGGACCTGGGAGAGGGGGTGCATCCTGCCGCGCGAAAAGCCGCGCGAGGAGTCGGCGCCGTCGAGCGTGACGTCGATCCACTCTTCCCTGAGCAGCTCGGAAATCTTGGCCTCGGAAAGGCCTGACTTCTTCTCCTCGAGCGCCTCTTCGATCGCGGCCTTCACTGCGTTGGACTTCTGCCCCATGCGCGCGCGCTCCTCGGGGGAGAGCTCTCCGAGCGTGCGCAGTATCTGGGTGAGCTCGCCCTTGCGGCCGAGCACCCTCACGCGTATGTTTTCGATCTCGTCGGTTGAAGCGGCGGCCCCAATCTGGGCAAGGGTTGCGGACTGGATCTGGTCGAGTTTCTGTTCCATGGCGGACCCGCTGATGCAGTGGATTTAAAATAGCATCACAATGGGAATGTAAGGGTAAAAGTCAAGGAAAAAGTGGGGTCCGATCGGGATCGGACCGTGCGTTCTGACAATCGCGTACGATCGCTAAACCGTGCCCGCCCGTCCGGTTGAGACGCGATTAATCACGTCTCTACCGGACGTCGTTGACGGGACACGATTATTTCTTCTTCGCGGGAGCCGCCTTCGCGGGCTCGAACGACTTGATGGCGCGGTCTATGTCGCCCTGCGCGCCGATGAGCTTGGAGATCGCGTCGCCCGTGATCTTCTTCGTGTCCTCGTCGCCCGCGGGCCTGGCGCCGGCGAGCATGTCGGCGACCTCCTTGAGCGAAGCGCGCGCCGCGTTCACGGCCTTGGTCCTGGTGATGTCTTCCGGCGTGGTGAGCTTCTTTGCGTTCAGCTTCGCGACGGCGTCCTCGATGCCCTGGGATTTGAACTTGATCTGGGTGAACTGGTTCAGGAGCTCGTTCAGCTTTTCGTTCGCGGCCTTCATCTTCGCCGCCTTCGCGTCATCGCCCGAAATCTTTTCCGACTCGTCCCATATCTTCTGCGCCTCGGCCATCTTCTTGTTGAGCACGTCCTTGAACGCGGGGTACTTTGCCACCGCCTCGGCGAAGTCCTTCCTGTTGTTTTCCCAGTACTGGACCTCGTTCTTCGCGCTGGGCTTGCAGCCCGCGATGAACGCTGCGGCGGCGATCAATGCGACAGTCATCGTGAGATACCTCTTCATGGCAACCTCTCTTTCAGAGTGATAGTGTACCGGGAACGGGGCATGAAAATGCCCCGGGAATGCCCGGGGCCGGATTATACATGATTGGAGCGGGTGAAGTCAAGCCTGCGATTTCCCCCCGGGTTCCCGCGTTCCAAGGGCCGGGATGAGCGAGAACACGTACGGGGCCAGGAAGGTGATCCAGATCCCGATCACCCAGTAGCGCATGTAATCCCCGGACTCGCCTCCCGGAAGAATCGCCTTCAGGCCATACCGGAAGAGAACGATTCCCGCGTAGCCGATCACGAATTTTCCCGCGGACTGAACAAGGCTTCCGCGCGCCTTGAAGCCTATTTTCTCGTGCTCCAGGATCACGCCTGCCAGGAACCCGGAGATGACGCCCAGGATCTTTCCGACCTCAAACCCGGGGGCCAGGATGAAGAGGATGAACGGGACTAGGATCGCGAGCGCCAGCGCGATGGTGCGCCACGCATCGTCATATCTCTTTTCCAGGAAGGCCCATACGGGAAGTGCCGCGGCAAGCACCAGCGCGCCGAACGCGAGCCCGCCAAGGACATCGCCCAGGTAATGCACGGCGAGATAGATGCGAGAATAGGAGATGAGCAGGATGAAGACCGCCGCGGCGATGACCACGGGACGCTTCTTTAAATAGAGCGCCAGCGCTCCCCAGAACACCATGGAGTTCTGCGCGTGGCCGCTGGGAAATCCGGGGCTCTTGCGGGGAAGGTATTCGATGTTGAGCTCCTTGATGCCGTCGAGCAGGTAGTTGGGATTGGGCCTGGGATTGTAATACAGGTTTTTCAGGGTGACGTTGATGAAATCGCCCACGAGGAACGCCCCGCCCGCGAAGATGGCGAGCTTCTTGTCCCAGCACCAGTAGAGTATGGGAATGAAGATCATGTAAAACGTTTCATTTCCCACCCACGTGAAGAACACCATGCCGTAGTCGAACCATGCGCCTATGAACAGGTGCGTCTGGTTGAGAATCTCCTCCCCGAACAGAACGGGATGATTGAAAAAAGTTTCCATACGCTCTCCTCCCCCTGGTGTCAGCGGTGCAGGGCGTCGATGGCTGCCTTGGCCGCGCCCAGCGCCGGTGCGCGCTCCTCGTCTTTAATAAGAAGATACTTGATGTTGTTCGCGAATCCTTTAAGGACGCGCGCACGGACCGTTTTTTTCACGATGGGAAGCATCAATTTGTGGGCGCGCGACAGCCCGCCGCCCAGGATGACCGCCTGCGGATTGAAAAGATTGATGAAG
>CALMJO010000308.1 GCA_937864375.1 uncultured Spirochaetota bacterium | reverse complement strand
CGTCATGATCAGCTCGAGCCCGGCGGCCACGCGCCTCTGGAATACCGCCCACGACTCGATTCCCCCGCTGTCGTACCCGCCGTCGATCCAGCGGAGCATCGCGCGCTCGAACACGCGCTGGAACGATTTCCGGCTCGTGAAGAGCGCGTCCACGTCCGCCTTGAGCGCGGGATCCTCGCTCACCATGCCCGGGATGAGGGTGGTGAGGACGGAGCGTGAGTCGTATTCGTCCAGCCCGGGGAGAATGACCGGTTCCGGCATGTGAGAGCCGCGCGCCGCGTAGTAATCCATGAACGCCCTCGCCGAATAGCGCTGTCGCTCGAGCGTGCCCGTGAAGATCGCGTCGAAGCGGGCGCCCGACTGGAACAGCCGCGCGGCGAGAAGGCCCGACTGGGTGATCCCCGCGGGAGAGAGCACATCGTAGTTTTCACTGCCGAACGAGGCCTGGCCGTGCCGGATGCAATAAAGTTCGCTCATTTCAGTTCACCGCGTATGCTCGCTCCCCGGGATGCACCGGTCAAGAAAAAAATGAACGATCGTTCGTTTTTTTATTGCCTGCGTGCAGTCCATTATGGAGAATGTGCGCATCATACGGAGGGGCCGAGCGGGGAATGAACATACTCGTATGCATAAAGCAGGTGCCCGACGCCGAAACGGTGTTCGGCGTGAGCGAAGACGGAACGCGCGTCCTGATTCCTGGAAACGCGGTGTACCGGCTCAACCGCTTCGACGAATACGCGCTCGAGGAGGCATTGCTTCTCAAAGACCGGGCGGGCGCCCGTGTGCACGCGGTTTCGATCGGGTCTCCGCGCGTGGAGAGCGCACTCAGGCGCGCCATGGAGATGGGCGCGCACGCCGCGTACCGGCTCGATCCCGGATCGGGCGAAGAGCCGCAGACGATCGAGAAGGCGCGCCTGGTCGCGGCATGGGCGGCGGGCAGGGAATACGATCTCATTCTCACCGGCATAATGTCCGAGGATTCCATGTCATGCATGTTCGCGCCCGCGCTCGCCGAACATCTTGGCGTTTCATCGGCGACGGCAGTCATGGTGCTTGACGTACGGCAGGAGGAGGGCATGGTCGTCGCGGAGCGGGAAATCGACTCCAGCCGCAGGGAGGTTGTTACGCTCGCGCTCCCGGCGGTGCTTGCCGTCCAGTCGGGAATCAACAGGCCGCGCTATCCCTCGCTCTCGAACGTTATGAGGGCCAAGGGACAGGTGATCGAAACAGCGAGCGCGGCGCGGGGGACCGGCCACGCCGCGCCAATATCCCGTTTCCGTGAGGTCTCCGCGCGAAGGGAGGGACGCATCCTCAAGGGAAGCCCGGGCGAGAAGGCCGCGGCGCTCTGCGATTATTTCCACGAGGCCGGCGTGCTGTGAAGCGTGACCGGCATAAAACGATTCTCCTGATGACGGAGCGCTCCGAGGGCGTCAACCCCCATGCGCTCACCATGGAGCTCGCGGCGTGCGCGCGCGCGCTGTCCCCGGAAGGCAGGGACGAAATCACCATCGCATGGACGGACCCCGGCGCGCAGGATTCGATGGATGCGCTGTCGCGCGGCACCGGGTGCAGGGTGCTGGTCCTTTACGGAGACCGGCCGCTCGACTATACGTGCGAGGTTTTCACGCGCGAGTCCGCGGCGCTGGCGCGCGAACTGGGCGCCGGGATCGTCATCGTACCCCACACCCCTCGCGGCTACGATTACGCGCCGCGCCTGGCGGTGCGCCTGGGAGCGTGCTGCATCACCGCGATCGAGGGAGTAGAACGGGACGGCGAAACGCTACGCCTGGTCAGGACCGCCTGCTTTGGAAAGATCAGTTCCTCGATTGAATCCGGTGATGGGCCGCTCGTGCTCACCGTCATGCCGGGTGCGTTCAGGACCGATCATCCCTCCAAGGAAGCGGCGCCCGTGGTGGAGCGGCGCAGCGTATCCACACGCATGGAAACGACCGGGAGCGTGAGCGTTCGTTCCGCGAAGGGAGGCGCGCTCGATTTCTCGAACGCGGACGTCATCGTGTCCGCCGGCAGGGGGATGCAGAAGGCGGAGAACGTGAACCTGGTGCGGGAGCTGTCGCGCCGCTTCCCGCGCCCGGCGGTGGGAGGGTCGCGCATCGCCTGCGACCTCGGCTGGCTCGATTACGACGCCCAGGTGGGAATCACGGGGAAGGCCGTGGCGCCGCGGCTCTACGTCGCATGCGGTATCTCGGGCGCGCTCCAGCACGTGGCGGCCATACGGGGCTCGCGCCACATCGTCGCCATCAACAGGGACCCGTCGGCCGCCATCTTCAAGGAAGCGGACGCGGGCGTGGTCGAGGACGCGATCACCTTCATCCCGCTCCTACTGGCCGAAATCGATTCCAGAAAAGGGAGTGCGCCCTGAGCTGTTTTGATTGACTTTCGCCGGGTTCGATGATGCAATCGGCTCGCGTCGCGTGAAAAAGACAATCGCGGCCGTGCCGCCGCCGGATGGTGATCGAACGTGGGTTTTTTTGAATCTTTCAACGCGAATTTTTTCTCGGTCGGGGCGCTCATTCCCACCGCGTTCAACCTGTTCCTCGCGCTGCTTTTTCTCGTCATCAGGGAAAAATCGCGCGCCACGGTCCACATAGGAATAAGCCTGCTTCTCCTGTCGGTGTTCAACCTGGCGTATTTCATCGCCGGGAGCTTTTACCATCCCTGGGCGGCCTACCACCGCTGGATCACCACGGGCGTCATCCTCCTCATCGAAACCCATTTCACGTTCTTCATTTATCATATAGGAAGGGAGGACAGGACGCCGGTCGCGGCCTGGCTCTTCCGCGGGATGTACGGCCTCTCGATCGTCATGGCCGGCGTGTTCTACGCGTTTACCTGGAACGCGGAGAAGGTCTTCATCGTCTCCGCGCACCAGTGGGACTTCGCGGCGGACCGCATCAGCGGCGTGTTCGGCGCGGTCATCATGGCGTACCTGGTCATTTTCGTCGTAATCATGTCATGGAAGCTGTACGACCTGCGGGGCAGGGATTTCTGGCCGGTGTTCAGCATGAGCGTCACCTACCTCGTGTCCGGTTCCGTGCCCACGGTCGTGAACATGCTCAGCCGCAGCGGAGTGATCGAGCGCGGGCTCTACCAGGTCGTATGGGACCTCTTCATCATCTTCGGCTTTTTCGTCATCGCGATCATCTACCTCAATTACACGGCGGACCGCACCAGCGTCATGGCAAAGATCACCGGGATCAGCATCATGACGATGCTCGTCATGCTGCAGGGGTTCAGCTATTACTCCTTCACGGACCAGGAACGATCCTACGACACGGTACACGCGGCATACGCGCTGCTTTCCACGGAAACGGACAGGCACCAGCCCGGCACCTCTTATGTGGTACGCTATTCAGCGAAGGACAAAAACGATTCGGTCGCGTTCATGGGCGCCCGGGATATACCTGCGTCCGCGCTCGCCGCGTCCCGCGACGAGCGCGCGAACACGGCGCTGTACGAGCGTATTGCGCGCATACCCGACGAAGCCTTCGAGAAACAGGTCATCGACGTGGTGCGGGACGCGCGCCCCCAGTTCGCGGGCTACAAGATGTTCATACTCACCGTGCTCCAGGGCGTGGCGGGGGGAGGCTCTCACAAAAAGCAGGCGGTGCTCGCCGCCCTGGGACGCATCGAAAGGGCGGTACGCTATCACCATGAAAAAATCGAGGCGCTCCCTGAGGAGGGATTCAAGACGGCCGTAAGCGCCCACCTGGACCGCCACCGCGAGGATTTTTACCCGTTCGCGCAGGTGATGGCGAGCCATGTCAAGCACGCGGCCGAGGAGGGGGCGGCGTTAAAGAAGGCGGTGCTCGCATTCGTCGCCCCGATCGCGGATCCGTCCAGGAGACAGTACCGGATGCTGGACGGAGACCTGTTCGTATCCTTTTTGTGCGCCGACAGGCGTGGCACGTCCGTATGCGAGGCAGGCTTTCCCTACCTCGAGTACCGCGCCTACCTGCATCCCTCGTCCATGAAGTACGTCTGGGGGCTTTTTATCATCATGACGGTTGTCATCCTGGGCTACAGCCTGTTCTTCCGGGGCGTGCTCATAGGCCCCATATCCATTCTCGTGCGCGGCCTGGGCGAGGTCGGCCGGGGGAACCTGGATGTCGCGATCCCGGTACGGTACGAGGACGAGATCGGCTTCATGGTGCGCAGCTTCAACGCGATGGCGGAGGGGCTTAACGACGCCCGCTCGAAGCTCGATTCCTACGCAGACGAGCTCGAGCAGCGCGTGAGCGCGCGCACGCAGGAGCTCCAGGAGTCCGAGGCGCGGTACAGGAACATACTCGCGAGCATCGGCGAAGGCTATTACGAGGTGAACCTCCAGGGCGGCATCACCTTCATCAACGATTCGATCACGCGCATCCTGGGCTACTCCCTCGAAGAAGTTCTCACCATGAACTACAGCCAGTTCATGCCGGACAAGGACGTGGGCAGGAAGATTTACGGCATATTCAACACGATATTCAAGACCGGCGAGCCCTCTCCCATTTTCGAATGGAAGGTGCTGCGCAGGGACGGGAGCGTGAAGACCACGGAGGCTACCGCCTCGCTCATCAGGGACGCCCGCGGAAAACCCGCGGGCTTCAGGGGGATGATCCGCGACATCAGCGAGAAGCTCGAGGCCGAGGAGGCGCTCCACAGGAGCGAGAAGAAATTCCAGTCCATCATCTCCACCATCCAGGAGGGTATTTACGAATCGGACCTCAAGGGAAACTTCACCTTCGTGAACGACGCGATCGCACGCTTCTTCGGGTTCACAAGGGAGGAGATGCTGGGAAAGAATGTCGCGTCCATCGTGCCGCCCGGGACGATTCAGTCGGTATTTGAAATCTACAACGAGGTGTACACCACCGGGCGGAGCAAGGAGCTCGTCGTGTTCGAAATCGTCCGCAGGGACGGGGAGCGCCGCTTCGCCGAGCATTCGATCGAGCTCGTGACCGGTCCCGGGGGCGAGAAGAACGGATTCAGGGGCGTGTCCAGGGACATCACCGCGCGCAAGAAGGCCGAGGACGCGCTGGTGGAGCTCGACCGGCAGAAATCAATGTTCTTCGCCAACATCTCGCACGAGATCAGGACGCCGCTCACCCTGATGCTCTCGCCCATCGAGTCGGTCATGCAGGGCGAGTACGGGAAAAACATTTCCAGGGACTTTTTCAAGGGACTGCACAGGAACGGCGTGCGGCTCCTGAAGCTCATCAACAACCTCCTCGACTTCTCGAAGATCGAGGCGGGCCGCATGATGCTGCGCGTGCAGGAGACGGACGTCGTGCGATTCATGCGCACCTACGTGGGGGCCGTGCAGTCCGCGGCTGAATCCAAGCGCATTTCCCTGGAATACAGGGCCGCGGCCGAGCCCGTGACGGCGTGGCTGGACCTCGACAAGTTCGAAAAGATCGTGATGAACCTGTTTTCGAACGCGCTCAAGTACACGGGCCCCACGGGGAAAATAACCGTGTCGGTCGTTCGGGACGGGAGCTCGTGCGCGATCTCGTTCGAGGACACGGGGGAGGGGATACCCGCCGAGGGTCTCGAAAGGATCTTCGACCGCTTCGGGCAGGCCGACACGGGGCCGTCGCGAAGGCACGAGGGCACGGGTATAGGACTCGCGCTCGCGCGTGAATTCGCCGTGATGCACGGGGGCGGGATTCATGCCGTGAGCAGGTTCGTCGTCACCAGCCCGGATGACCACGGCAGCGTATTCACGGTCACGATTCCCCTGGGGCGCGCGCATTTAGAAAGCAGGCGCGACGTCGAGTTCATCGCGAGCAGCGACCTGGAAGAGGCGGTGACCGACCGCGACCTGCTGGCGCTCGGCACCCAGCAGGAGCACGCCGCGGACGGGTACGCGGAGGACGCGGCTCCGGACGGGACGGGCCGGTCGGACGCCCGTTACCGGCTCCAGGTCGTGGACGACAACCCGGACATGAGGAGCTTCCTGGGCTTCCTGCTCAGGAAGGAATTCGACGTGAGCTTCGCCGTGAACGGCGAGGAGGGACTCGCCGCCGCGATGAGGCGCGCGCCCGATCTCATCATCACCGACGTGATGATGCCGGTGATGGACGGCTACGAGATGACCAGGCGGCTCAAGTCGAACGAGGAGCTCGCCAAGATCCCGG
>CALMJO010000307.1 GCA_937864375.1 uncultured Spirochaetota bacterium | reverse complement strand
TACCTACCAGTAGGTATAAATTATAGCCCGGGAGTGTTTTCGTCAAGCTTTTTCAGGAGGGGGATCGGTCCGGTCAGCGGATGACTTCGGCAAGCGAGCTGAGGTTGAGGAGGCTCACGACCATGGGGGAGGCGTTCAGGATCCGCATGGACCTGGACTTCTGTTTCTGTATCTTGTAGAGCATGATGAGCTGGCTGATTCCCGTTGAATCGATGAAATCTATTCCCGCGAGGTCGACATCAACGTCCGTGGCGGAATTTTTAACCGTCTCGACGATCTTCTCGTGGAATTCCACGAAGGACTGGGGCACGTTGTCCCTGTTGACCAGGAGTACCAGTAATTCGTTGTTATTTATAATTGAAAAGTTCATCACGTTACCGCGCGCATCCGGTCATGTTCTGGTTGACTAATATATGGAAGGGTGTAAACTAACAGATGTCAAGAGCAAATATTTTTTGGGCCGGACCATTTAACATTCCGGCTGAACCGGGGAAGCCGCCTGCCAGCCAGGACGGGTGCCGGCCGGCCGGTACGGCACATTTTACTGCGTGACGGGGAAGATCGATGCCCAGGATACGTGAAGATAAAAAAGAGCTCAAAACCCGGGAAAAGAAAAAGGTCGTCATCGACGCGCTCAAGCGGTGCCTCGACCGGGAGGCCTATTCGTACATCTCCCTTCAGACCGTGGCCGATGAGGCGGGAGTGTCAAAGGGGGGCCTCAGGTATTACTTCCATACCAAGGAAGCCCTCTTCATGGAGCTCATCAGGAGCTTCTTCACCGACATCGAAAAGGATCACCTGGGCATCATCACGAATATTGACCTGGACCGCGACAAGGCCTTCCTCTCCACGCTCTACGGGATCGAGCGATTCGTGCTCAATACGCGCAATATCAAGATATTCCTCAACCTCGTCCTCTACGGGCTCGAAGATCCCAAGATCATGGCGCCCATTCGCGAATTTTTCCGCAACCATCTCAATCTCTACGAAGACATCGTGCGCCGCGCACGGTTCGGGAACGAGGCGCCGGACCGGAACGGCTTCGACTACCAGTTCAAGGCGCGCATCGCGCAGATTATTTTCCTGAGCGCGGGCCTCCTCGAGGAGGTTGATCCAATAGGGATGGACCCGTCCCGTCTCACCCGGTACGTAATATCGCTGTTCGGGGATCCCGCCGGTGAAGACCGCACTACGGGAAACGGCGGCTGAGGGCCGCCGCTACTTGAGGTCGAGTATGCCTGGCATGTACAGGGCCATGAACTTCTGGTCTTCCATGCCCGTGAGGTCCCGGTAGAGGTCGGACGCGATGTTGATGAGCGGCTCGCCGCAGCTGCAGGTGAAGCCCGTTTCATGGGCGTGCTCGTGGCAGAAATACTTGCGCTTGTCGGTATAGCGGGGAAGGAGCTCGTTCAACGGCCCGGCCTTGAGGTCCCTCTTCCGTTGATCTACCATGTTCCTGGTGAGCACGATCGCGTCCATCATTCCCCTGTGGCAGGTGATGAATCGGGAGTACTCCTCCTCTCCCAGCGTGCGCAGCATTCCCCGAATGTTTTCTTCGCAGACTTTTTCGGAACAATTTTCCTTGGTATAGTACTTTCCAAAGGAGATTGCGCCGTACCGTCCCCCCACGTATTTGCCGTAGACGAAGATCTTCTGCTTTATTGAGCCCATGCACACGTAGATAGCGTCGCTTTCCTCGCCGGATACCGTGGCCGCGAGGTAATCGAGCTCCCTATCGCATGACTGGCAGTGAATTTCTTCAAGTCCGCGGATCTCGCTGGAGCATATATTGGCTGACTGGCTCATGAATGCACTCCGATAATGTGTGTTGACGGCTGGATGGTATGGGGCATTTACAAAAAGTCCGTCCGTCTGTCCGGTTCTTTTGTACTCCAAGTACATGTTTTGTCAATGAGATAAAACATGGCCAATTAAAAATTTTAGTAGTAATACGGGCTTGTATACTGCGGCTGGCTCCTGATTCCCCGGAACAGGCGATTAATTGCCGGGAGGCGTGACTCTTCCGGGGCGGAATCAGCGGTAGAGGAGG
>CALMJO010000306.1 GCA_937864375.1 uncultured Spirochaetota bacterium | reverse complement strand
ATCGACAACCGGAAGAAATCCGCGCCCGCCGCCGACGACTTCGATCTGATGCCGGAAGCCGGGGCGCCGGCCCGGGCCGCCAAGCCCGCCGCGATCATGGAGGACGATGATTTCCCGGCCGAAAAGCCCCAGGCGCGCGCGCCCAGGACGCCAATCAAGGACGATCTCGCGTTCGACAGCGACCTGCTCGACAGGGACCTTGGCGCAATGCCGTTGGACGAGGCTCCCGCTTCGGGCGCCCCGCTCGAAGCAGAGGACGACCTCGGGGTTGATTTTAGCGATGAATTGCCCGCTCCCAGGAGCGCGAAGGAAAAGCCCAGGGCGAAGGAAGAGCCCGAACCGGAGTTCGCGGACGATGAGCCCCTCAACCTGGAAGACTTTGCCTCGGGGCTTGAAGAGGCCCCGGCGGACCACAAAAAGGCGGCGCCCAGGGACGAGTACGAAGACATCAGTTTTATTGATGACGAGAAGGCTCCCGCCGCGGTGACCGCGAAGAAGAAGCCCGTCGAGGCCGACGAGTTTATCCCGATGGATGACGATCTCAACCTTGACGACGTGGTGACCTACAGTTCGCCCGCCGACGCCAAAAAGCCCGCGAAGGGAAAGGCGGACCTCGCGGAGTTCGACCTGCCCGAGGAGATAATCCTCGATGACGAGATCAAGACGGACGAGATATTCTCCAAGGAGCCAACCAAAAAGCCCGCGCAAGACGTCGACGACAGCATCACCATCGACCTGGATACGCTTGACATAGAGCTCGAGGAAGAGCCCGGCGGGAAGACCGTGTTCAAGGAAGCGAAGCCCGCGGACGATTTCCTGCTGGACGAGGAGCTCGTCAAGGAAGCGGCTCCCGGGAAAGCGGCGAGGCTCGACGACGACGAGAGCACTACCATCGATCTTGATTCGCTCGACATTTCCCTCGAAGAGGAAGAGGAGCTCAAGAAGGGGGTCGAGGTCGACGAAGACGAGCGCCTTTCCCTCGACGATACGGGCCTCAGCATAGACGACCTGAGCGAACATGAGATCAAGTCGACGCTGGAGGAAGAAGTTCCAAGCGAGTTCCTGGATGATGAGGAGGACATCAAGCTTAACCTGAAGGAGATAGATCCCACGCTTACGCTGGATGATCTCACGGGTACCGCTTCAAGCGAAGACCGTCTCGTGTCGCAGGAGATCGACGCCGGTAAGCTCCCGGAAATCGACATAGACCGTTTTGAGTTCGAGGAACTGGAGCCGGTCCGTCCGGCAGCGCGCACCGCTGCCGGGATTGCGGCGGCGGCTCCCGACACCCTGCTGGATCTTGAGGGAGAGCGCCGTGAATCGGTCTACGACGCGGAACGCATGGAACAGGAAACGGGCCCGCACGACACGGTGCCCGGCGGCGCGGTTAATTTCTCGATCGACCATTCGCTGGGGTATTCAAGGGTGGGCGCGCTCCTGAGGCTCTTCTTCCTATACCATATCGCACTGCTGCCTCACCTGATGGTGCTTTTCATTTATTCCATTCTCTCGGCCTTCCTGGGATCGATCAATACCTGGATCACGCTGCTCACCGGCGGATGGCAGGAAGATTTCGCCGAGGTCCAGGAGAAAACCCTGCGCTACATGATCTCCATCGGCGCCTGCGCGTCCGACGTGGTGGAAGAGATGCCCATGTACGCCGGGAAGCCCAACATCGACTACCCGCTCCAGCTTAACGTCATCTTTCCCGTGCGCAGCTCGCGGTGGACGGCGCTCCTGCGCGCGACGGTCGTGGGAATGCTCGTCGCCGTGCTCCCGCACCTGCTCATCCTCGCTCTCCTGAGCCTGGGCGCAGCGCTCATCTCGTTCGTGGGCCTGATCGCGCTTGTCGCGACGAGGCGCTGGCCGCGCAAGCTCTTTAACTTCATGGTCAGCTATTTCGGGTACGCGGCAAACGTGTCCTCGTACATGACAGGGCTCGTCGATCGTTATCCCTCCTTTAGAATAGAGTAGACTGGCGCCGGTTCGCTTCATAGAGAACCGGCGCGAAGTATCCCTCGCCTAATGGAAAAGTATTTCTACAAACCGGGCCTGAGCGTGTGCTCGATTTCGCCCGGGACACCGTTTATCCCCGGGGAATTTGCACTTGACAGTCGTGTTTCCTGATGCAAAATTGAATGTGAGCCGGGGAGAATCTGCGCGCCCCGGTCCATATATAACAAGTCTCATGACTGGACTGAAAGAAAGAAAACGGGAGGTCCTCATGATGCGACATGCAATTCTGGTATGCTCATTCGTAACCCTTTGCGTGCTGCTCCCCGCGGCACTGCTCGCCCAGCAGACCAACTTCCAGTTTACGCCTCCGCCCATTCCATGGTACGAGTTCAGCGAGGGCGACAAGGATCTCAAGCTTGGCGGGACGTTCATGTATTTATCGGGCGATATCAAGAGCCCGGAAGCGGAGATGAACGGCAGCGTCGACGTGTACGGCGGCGGCGCCAATGCCTTCTGGCGCTATGCGTTCAGGAAGCACGTGGCGATCGATCTTGGCGGATCGGCGTTCTATTCGGCCGGGAATATTGGCAAGAGCGCCGACATGACCCTGAAGATGGTTTCGGTTCCCGTCGATCTCGAATTCCAGCCCATTAAAGACGACAAGGTTTCGCTGATTATATTCGGCGGATTCGTGTTTTCGAAGATCTGGCTGGGAATCGACGTCAAGACGAGCTCGATCGACCAGACCGCGGATATCACCAGCACCATGAAGGGACCTCAGGGAGGAATACAGCTCGCGATCAAGCAGTCGGACTTCGTGTTCACCCCATTCTTCATGTTTGCCTCGCTGGCAGGGGATACCAAACTAAAGACGAGCGGAACCGAAGGTTCGGCTTCCCTATCCA
This sequence comes from uncultured Spirochaetota bacterium, assembly GCA_937864375.1. Classification (GTDB taxonomy): domain Bacteria; phylum Spirochaetota; class UBA4802; order UBA4802; family UBA5368; genus FW300-bin19. The sequence goes on along the minus strand of CALMJO010000306.1, from coordinate 8,594 downwards.
TGTCCGTTGTGGCCGCAACCGCATATTATTACGGCATCGATATCGTGTACGTGCCGTGGGATATTACTCTCAGTTCGCTCATCCAGCAGGTGTCTTCGAGCGGGGACAACAAAGGATTTAAAACGTACGTGGTATCGTTGACCTACCATTTCTCGACCCCGGCCGGGGAGAAGAAGGGGGACAACATGAAAGCCGAACCGGAAAAAAAGGCCGAAGTTAAAACGTACACGCCCCCTGACGATACGGAATAACTGTTAGTGTATCAGGAATTTTATAAATAACTTTAGGAGGTAGGTAAAAATGAAGATTATCAAGTATGCGTTATTGATCATGCTGGTGCTGTGCGGGATTGGATTGTCCCAGGCGCTCGCCGAAGACCTAGCCAGCAAGGAGTACGACCTGGGAATTACCCTGGGCATGTGGTTCCCGGGGACGATCAGCATCGAGGATGTTGATGTTGATAAAGGAGGCAGCCTTTTCCTTCGCGCGTTCGCCGACATGTACGTAGCTCCAAAGTTCGCGGTAGGCATATTCGGCAACTATTCCAAGTTCACCATAAAGGAAGATTATTACATTCCGGATGGGGTTGACTGCACTACGTACGAGTTCGGCATGTCCCTGAAGCCGCGCATTCTGCTTTCTCCCGGGGTCGCTCTTAAGCCGGGGCTCAATATCGGCTACAGGAATGTCAAGACGGAATCCATAGGTTATAGCGACACAACCGCCGACGGTATGGGTATCGATCTGAGCGTTGAACTGCAGATAGCTCTCGAGGGCGGCTATATTTTCCATATAGACGGAGGGTTCCTCTCGCAGCCGGTCGGCGGAACGGACGATGCCGACGTGACTTGGGCGCCCATCATGTATCTTGGAGTGGGTATCACCTTCTAATCCGGTACGACACCCTATAACGTTCGCGAACACCGGCCATGCCGGTGTTCTTTTATCTAATGCCCGCGCCGGTTCGCACGTTAAATAATGCTTGAAGATTTCATCGGGGGATTGATTCTCAGCGGCGATGGAAACGATTTTTGGAAAAGACGGCGCGCTCGCCGTGCTGCGCGAACGCTTCGATTACCGCCCCGAGCAGCTCGCCATGGCGCGCTTCATCGAGGAGGTGCTCGTCGAGCAGGAGACCGGGCTCGTTGAGGCGGGCACGGGCGTGGGCAAGACGATCGCGTACCTGGCCCCGGCGATCCTTTACTGCCTCGAGAACGAAAAGAAGCTCGCGATAAGCACCGAAACGCGCACTCTTCAAAAACAGCTCATCGACAAGGAGATCCCCCTGGCCCAGGAGGCGCTCCGTCGCGCGCGCGGAAAGGGATTCACATACGCCCTGTGCCTGGGCGGCTCCAACTATCCCTGCCGCATGCGCTACGAGGCCATGCTTTCACACGGCAAATTCGCGCGCGAGGACATGGGCGTGCTCGACGACCTCAGGGAGAGGTTCGACGGTGGGGAGGTCTTCACCCGGCTTGACGTGAGGCTCCGGTCCGGGCTATGGGAGCAGATATGCCGGGAGTCCGACGTATGCTCGGTCAATTCCTGCCCCCACGGGAAGGGATGTGCATTCCAGCAGGCGCGCAAGGAATGGGCGCGCGCAAATGTGCTCGTCCTCAACCACTACCTGTTCTTCGCGAACATCGCCTCGGGGCGCACCTACCTTCCCGGGATCGACGTGGTCATATTCGACGAGGCGCACGCGCTCGAGGACATCGCCGGCGACCAACTCGGTTTCGGGGTGAGCTATTCCGACATGATGGACGTGCTTTCCCGGTTTTACCGGAGGGGCGCGAAGCGGCACATCCTGTCCAACGTGAAATCGGCGGCCGAACGAAAACGGGCGATCGCCCAGATCAACCGGATCGCCTCCGAGATGAGCGTGTTTTTCGAGGGCGTCCGCGGGCGCCTTCCCGGCCAGAAGCTCAGCGCGCGCGTGCGCGAGCCGCTCACGGAGGGACGGGAGCTCGTGGGCGCATGCAGGGAATTCCTGAAAACGGTCGAGGACCTGGAGGACCAGATTGACGAGCCCTATGCGAAGATCGAATACGACATCGCGCGCGGCAGGCTTTTTTCGGTGGTCGAAAACCTGAACGCGGCGGTCTACTCGGAATCCGACGAGTACGTCTACTGGCTCGAGCGCAGCGAGGACGAGCTCCTGGGCGATATCCAGGTGAAGGGACAGCCTGTGGACGTCGCGCCCGTGCTGGAGCGCGAGGTATTTGCGCACTACGATTCATGCATCTACGTTTCGGCGACCCTGGCCGTGAACGGGGACTTCTCGTTCATCGCCAACAGGCTGGGCATACCCGAGTACCGTCACCTCCTCCTGCAGTCTCCCTTCGATTTCCAGGAGCAGGTCGTGCTGTTTTTACAGAAGGGGGGAGACGAGCCGGGCGCGAAGAACTACGCCGTCGACTCTGCCAGGGTCGCGGCCGAGGTGATCCGCCACCTTGACGGGAACTGCCTGGTGCTGTTCACCTCATACCGGATGCTCGAGGAGGTGAAGGACGAGCTCGTGAGGATCGTGGAGCATCCCGTGTTCGCCCAGGGAGAATATCCCGCCCCTGAGGCGATGGAGCTTTACCTGGACACCCCCAGCTCGGTGCTCATGGGGACGCACTCCTTCTGGCAGGGCATCGACCTGCCGGGAGACCTGCTGCGCGGGGTGATCATGATGCGCCTGCCGTTCAGCGTGCCCGACCGGCCCACGGTGCAGGTCAAGCTGGAGCGCCTGGAGCAGCAGGGCCTGAACCCGTTCAACGCATACCAGGTGCCCAACGCGGTGATAAAGTTCAGGCAGGGATTCGGGCGTCTCATCCGGGGCAGGGAGGATCGCGGCATCGTCGCGGTGCTCGACCCGCGGGTTGTGGGCAAGAGCTACGGGCGCATATTTCTGAAAAGCCTGCCTCAGTGCCGCGTCGTGTACTCGATCGATGAAATGAAGTCCGCCTTCCAGCCCCGCTAGAACACTAAATGCATCCGGCACAAGGCGCTCTGCCAGGCATGACCGCAGCCATGGAATAATGCCGGCGGGAAAGAGCCGCTCGGCCCCCCCCCCTCTCCGGTACTATTTAAAATGCCTGTCTCGCGCAAAACAATGTAAGTTGATTGAACCGCCAATCGATATTTGTATTGACATAACCCGGATAGTGCGCATAGCTGGAAAAATATTTGCACTTTGCAAGTATTTCAACTCGGAGAAGGCATGGAGAACGGATCTATGGCGAGCAGGTTCAAGGGCTATATGGGGAAGATGATGGAGGTGGACCTCACCACGGGCAGGATCGGCGAATACGAGGTCACCGACAGGGACAGGGAGCTTTTCCTGGGCGGAAGGTTCCTTTCCACGAAGATACTCTGGGATGAATTGAAACCGGGGACCGATCCGCTTTCACCCGAAAACGTGCTCATCGTCATGACGGCGCCGCTCACCGGTACGAACGCGCCGTGCACCAGCCGGTACGACATATCGGCGAAAAGCCCCCTCACCGGCGCGATCGGACACTCCAACAGCGGCGGGAACTTTGGCGTCTACCTGAAAAGGAGCGGGTGGGACGGAATGATAGTGCGCGGGAAGTCCAGCACGCCCGTATACCTTGCCATCTCGGACAAGGGCGTGGAGATAAAGAGCGCCGCCGGACTGTGGGGCATGGATGCGGAAAAGTCCCAGCACCATCTCATCGAGAAGCACGGCAAGAGCGGGACCATGGTGATCGGCCCCGCGGGTGAGAACCTCGTCAAGTACGCGTCGATCGTGTCGCAGGAGAGGCTCCACGGGCGCACCGGGATGGGCGCGGTCATGGGCTCCAAGAACCTCAAGGGCATGATCGCGACCGGGAACCTCAAGATCGAGCTGGACAAGCCGGAGGAATACAGGGAAACGATAAAGAAGTGGACCCAGCTCTTGAAGGGGCACCCGGCGACGGGTGAGTTCGCGCCGCGCTACGGGACCGCGGGCTTTCTCACCTCGCTTTCGATCCGAAACGCCCTGCCCACGAAGAACTTCAGCCAGGGGAGCTTCAAGGACGCCTACATGATAGGAGGCGAACGGCTGGCCGACGAATTCCTGAAGAAGAACATGGGATGCCTTTCCTGCCCCATACGCTGCGGCAGGGTGGTGGAAATAGACGGGAAAGAGGTGAAGGGGCCCGAGTACGAGATCCTCTGTCTCATGGGCTCCAACATGATGATCAACGACATGGAGGCGATCATCCGCTGGAATTACGAGCTCGACATACTGGGCATGGACACCATCACCGCGGGGACGGTGCTGGGTTTCGCCGCCGAGCTCAACGAGCGCGGCCTCTGGAAAAACGGGATCGAATTCGGTAAAAAAGAAAACATCAGCCAGGTTTTAAAAGACATCGCCTTCCGCAAAGGCATCGGGAACGACCTTGCGGAGGGAGTGCGCTTCCTTGCACAAAAGTACGGAGGAGCGGACTACGCGCCCCATTCCAAGGGGCTTGAGCTCGCCGCGTACGAGCCGCGAAGCGCAGTGGGACACGGGCTTGGCTATGCGACGGCGAGCCGGGGAGCGTGTCACCTGGACGGGGGATACCTCATCTACTTCGAGGCCACGGGACCGGTAACGCTCAAGCCCCACCATTACCGCTCCAAGGCGGGATGGGTAGTGCTCGACCAGAACCTCCTTTCCGCGATCAGCGCCGGGGGAAACTGCCTCTTCACCTCGTGGACGTTCGTCCCGAACATCGCCTTCAAGGTTCCCGGCAGCAAGCTCATGTCTTCCATCATGACCGGCGTGCTCACCTATTCATGGGCGCTCATCGACGCGACGCTCAGGCTCCCCGCCTGGATGCTCAGGATCCACCTCCCCATGCTCCCGCATACGAAGGCGCTCAGGCAGGCAACCGGGATGAACATGGATTTCGGGAAGTTCCTGGCGGTGGGGGACAGGGGTTACACCATGGAGAGGCTCTTCAACATGCGCGAGGGTCTTGGACGAAAGGACGACACCCTTCCAAAACGTTTCACCGACGAGCGGCTCGAACCGGGCAACAGGCATTCGATAGTTCCGCTTAAAAAGATGCTGCCCAAATACTACCGGCTCCGGGGATGGGACAAGGCCGGCGTTCCCACGCCAAAACGGCTGAAGAAGCTCGGCCTCGATTTCATTAATACGAATACGAAGGGGTAGAGGAGACTACTTTTTAGCCTTGATTTCCCTGATGGCGTCGTAGTCGGTATTGTAGATGTCGACGAAGTCCGATATCCCTACGATGTCCATCACCTTCTGGAAGTGGGTGGAGAGCCCGGCGATGCTGATCTTTCCGCCGATTTCCCCGATGTCCTGGATGATGTTTATAAGAGTCGCGATGCCCGCCGAATTGATGTAATTGGTTTTCTCAAAATTAATAACCATGCTCTTGGGAGCGTTCTTTTCCTTGATCTTCTGGTAGGTTTTCATGACATCGCTGTCGGCTTCCGAGGTCATGTCGCCCTCGATGATCATTACCGGAATTTCTTCTATGTACTCGAATGTCACCTTGTGTGTATTATCCATTACCGGCTCCTGCAGGCAGTTTGACTCTATTCTCTCTCTCTTGGTGTATTTCCAACCTTTCAATAATCTGGGTGTGACGACGCCAATGTCAAGCAATAATTTACGGTCATATTTTTTCAAGGGGAGTGTATTTTTCCATGAAGCTCTTGGTCCCTCCCGTCACGAAGCTTATGGTAAGGCGCACGTTATCGCCGCTCCCGTCGATGGCCGTTATCCGTCCCTGGCCGTACTTGGGATGCAGGACCTGGTCGCGTACGCGGAACTTCAGTGATTTCCCCGCACGGGAAACCGCCTCGCCGCGGGGCTGGGCTGGCCGGGGGGGTGCCGACTCGTTGAAGTCGAACCTGCTCTGCCGGCTGGAGGAGTACCCCTGCTGGACGAACTCGGACAGTGAGAGAAGGTGCGAGGGTATTTCTAGAATGAAGCGGGAGGGACTGCGGTAGTCGACCCCGGCGTAGCTGCGTCGCACCTCGGCGCTGGTGATGAATATGCGGTCCATGGCCCGGGTTATGCCCACGTAGCAGAGGCGGCGCTCCTCCTCGATCTCCTCGTCCGTGTTGCTGGACATGCTGTGCGGGAAGGTGCCCTCCTCCATGCCGGTGAGAAACACGACGGGAAATTCCAGCCCCTTGGCGATGTGGACGGTCATGAGTGTGACGGGGCTGGAGCCCTGCGCGTTTTCCTCCGGGGCGTCCTCCGAGGTGAGCAGTGATATCTCCTGGAGGAACTGGTCCAGGCCCGCCTCGGGATTGCGCGCCTCGTAATCGAACACGCTGTTGATGAACTCGTCTATGTTTTCGAGCCGTGAACGGCTCTCGATGGACTTTTCCTCTTCGAGGCTCGCGCGGTAGCCGGAGAGCGTGATGACCTCGTCCACGAGCCTGGAGAGCCTCGATTCGCCCGCCGGGCCCTGGGCCAGGCTCATTCCCCGTTCGATGATCTCCCTGAACTGGACGAGTCCCGCGGGGAGCTTGCCCTTGAGCGGGAGCCCCCGGCGGATCACTTCCCATTCGGAGATGTTTTCCGTGTAGGCCGCGTCGCGGATGCGCTCGATCGAGGCCGCCCCGATCCCGCGCGCGGGCACGTTGATGATACGGAGCAGCGAGACGGAATCGTCCGGGTTCGCGATCAGGCGCAGGTAGGACACGATGTCCTTGATCTCCTTGCGGTCGTAGAACTTGAGGCCGCCCACCAGGCGGTAGGGGATGTTCTCGCGGCGCAGCACCTCTTCGAATATGCGCGACTGGGCGTTGGTGCGATAGAACAGGGCGAAATCGCTGTTTTTCAATCCCTCGCGCTTCTTGAGCGAGATGATGCTGTTGATCACGTACTCCGCCTCGCCGTACTCGTTGTAGGTGCGGCACCATACCGCGGGCTCGCCCTCGCCCCTGAAGGCGCGGATGGTCTTGGGCTTGCGGTTCCTGTTGTTGACGATCACGGACGAGGCGACGTCGAGGATCTGCGACGTGGAGCGGTAGTTTTCCTCCAGGGTGACGGTGTGTGCGTCGCCAAAGTCCTTCTCGAAGTTGAGGATGTTGCGGATGTCGGCGCCCCTCCAGGAATAGATGGACTGGTCGTCGTCTCCCACGACGCAGAGGTTGCGCGAGGCCGACGAGAGGTGCTTGCCAATGAGGTACTGCGCGTAGTTGGTGTCCTGGTACTCGTCGATCATGAAGTAGCGCCAGCGCCTCTGAAGGCTCTCACGCACGTCCGGGCAGTCGCGCAGGAGCTTCACGGTGTGGATGAGCAGGTCGTTGAAGTCGAGCGCGTGCTGCGCGGCGAGCCTCGCCTGGTAGGTTTCGAAGATGTCCGGGAAGCTGTAGAGAAAATTTCTGGGCATGAGAGTCGAAAGGTCGCCCCCCTCGAGTATGTCGGAGCCGTCCTTGATCTGCGAGATCTTCGACACCACGGTCGAGGGCTTCACCTTCTTGGGATCGAGCCGCATCTCGACCAGGATGTCCTTTACCAGCGATTCCTGGTCCTTCTGGTCGTAGATGGAAAAATTGCGGACGATGCCGGCGCGATCGCCGTAGCGCCTGAGGATGTAGACCGCGGCCGAGTGAAAGGTCTTGATAAACACGTTTTCGCCCAGCGGGCCTATGAGGTCGACGATCCTGGAGCGCATCTCCCCCGCGGCCTTGTTGGTGAAGGTGACCGCGAAAATCTCGTAGGGGGGAACGCCCTTTTCCCGGATGAGGTAGGCGATGCGGTAGGTGATCACGCGCGTCTTGCCCGATCCCGCGCCCGCGAAGATGAGGAGAGGGCCCTCGGTGTGCATGACCGCGGAGCGCTGCTGATGGTTGAGCTTTTCGAGAAGGGAGTTCATAGTTATCCGTATTCCGGGTGTGATTGACTTACGAGCCCCGCGGGGCGCCATTTTTCAAGCAGTTTTTTGAAAGTGATGCGATTCGCGCGCGGGGCCGCGTGCGGGCAAAAAGAAACCGCGTGCCCCGCACGCGGTTGGAGGAACAGATTGCTGTTCCGTTATTCCTTATCGGCGCCCACCCATTTTTCCGGGGGGCCCACCACGACGAAGGGAGCGGGATTGATCGAGCCGCCGCCCAGCGCCATGTGGCCCATGCCGATGTAAAGGTTGTCGTTGATCCTGCGAAGCTCGTCGTGCATCGAGTGCACGGTCCCGGAGTTGTAGGGGCTGTAATCCAGGTGGTACGAGAGCTTGTCGTCGATCGTAGAGGCGCCGATGTACGTGTTCATCTTCCTGGTGCGGGAAAGCACGACCTTGCCGTCCTTGTCCTTTTTGGAGAAGATGTTATATCCCCAGGCCTTGTCCTTTTCCAGCGTGGTGAACGCCTTGCCCTCCCAGCGGCCGGGGCCAAAGAAATGGTGCGTGTAGAAATCGGCGGAGGAGGCCATGATTCCCACCGGCAGGGTGAAGGCCTTGTACTCGCCCTTGAGGTCCGCCAGCGCGGGCGCCGGGGAGGCGTAGAAGAGCTGGAAGACCTCGGCCTTGGAAAGCTTCCGGATGTCGTTGATCGTCGCCTTGTGGGCGGGAACGCCTAGTGCTCTGACTTTATGAATATCAATTAATGGAAAAAGTGCTATTAATATT
>CALMJO010000305.1 GCA_937864375.1 uncultured Spirochaetota bacterium | reverse complement strand
GACCGATTCCGGCGGCCGGCACATTCTCCGCTTTCCTGGGAATCCCGAGCTGGCCCAAGGCGACCCCCTCGAGCTCCTGGTATACGGTTCTCCGTCCCGCCTCGATGAAGCTTACCGTCTGTTCGACCGGCTTGAATTGTCCCGCGCCGGCAATTATCGAGAAAAGGTAACACACCGCATGCGTGGATTCCAGCATGTCGGTGTCCCCCATCACCTCGAAGGGAATGTCTTCCATGTCCCTGTCGGTGATGAACACGACTGCCGGTTTCTCGTTCAAATAGCCCTCGATCGGTTTTAAGAGCTCGGAAAGATCCCGCGAAACGCTCACGATGTTATTGAATGAGCTGAGGTCGGCCTTATAGCGTTCAGAAATCTTCAGCGCGCGGTCATATCCCCCGGCGATCCTGAGTGCATCCACCGAAATTCCCGAAATCGCCCAAATCAGGATATCATTCTGGTTCCTGACCACGTACAGCACGATCGTGTTCAAAGGTATAGTTCTCTGGAACTGTTCCAGCGGAATCATGCCGGCGAGCGCCTTTACCTGCAGCGCGGGATACTGTCGCAGCAGTTCCGTGAAACGTACGCTCCCCGCGGCCCTGTCCCTGATCGCCTTGAACTCTTCCGCAATTTCAGGAGGCAGCGGCATGCCGGAGACGACGGCAGGAAGGGCGGACCTTGATTCCAGCTGCTTTTTTATCTCTGCAAATAAAAGCGCGCCCGGATTATCACCCTGGTTCACGCGGCGAAGGATCAGGTAATCCAGGTTCTCCCGTATGAGGCCCAGTCGATCAAACCTGTTCAACGTACCTGGTGATTTGTCGAGGACCGAAAGCGCTCCCGCGATCAACGATTCCAACTGTTTCCATTCATCATCCGCGGGCGTTTTTTTCTCATTGAGCCTTGAGAACAAAATCTTAGCCTGCAGAAGATCCCTCACATACCTGTACTCATCGGGCATGTCCGCTCCAAGCGCAATGCCGCGCTCTTCTGCCTTCCCCAGCTTGCCCAGGGAAACCTCTTCATCCATGAGCAATATCTGGTACTCTATATACCTGGCCTGATCCTTTGGGTTGAAATATGCCGCGCCTTTTTCGGCCGCCGCATACGCCTCGGTATGCCTCCCAAGCTTGGCGAGCCCCGATGCGAGATCGTAATAGAATTGACGTTTAAGGGGCGCGACTTCCCTGGCCTTGATCAGCTCTTCCGTCTTCTGGCGGAATTCCAGCGCATCGGCATCATTGCCCTGGCGCTCGTAAAACTGGGATACCTTGGCGGCAAGGGACGCCGCATCCATCCAGAAACCGTCTCTCACGAGATCGTCAGCATCAAGGCCATCAGCTATTTCGGTGACCACGGAAAACTGTTGCGCTTTCGCCATTCTATCGATAGCATAGCCCGCCGGGAACGCGGACAGATAATCGTATTCGCCGTTTTCCTCGACCAGGAGGAGTGCACTGGATTTTAACGCGTCCGCGGCAGTTTCCTTTCTCAGGGCGAGGATGCTGCCCGTCCGCCTGCTGGGCAGCGCCTGGTTCTCCGTACCCGTAATGATCAGAAGCTTGCAGATCTCCCTCTGCGACAGCGAGAAATCCGGCTGCAGCGTCGACGCGATTTTTACCGCCTCATTCTCGAAACCCATGAGCGAAAGGTATTCGACTGCCAGGAACCTTTGCCGGAGCACCGATACGAACGAAGTCTTGGCCGATCTGCCCTGCTCGAACAGATCCAGGGCTGATTTCCGGTCGCTCTCCAGGAGCGCGATGATCCCGTAATATGTGAAGTAATCCGAACTCGATGCGAATCCAGCGTCGCCAATCGAACCCAGCAGCTTTTTCGCGCCGGGAATGTCCCCATCCCGGAGAAGGCAATAAACCTTCAGGGCCGCCGCCCTGAGATACAACTGCGGATATTTCTCTCCCGCTTCTCCCATTGCCTCATCGACCAGCTTGAGGGCATTCATCCCCTGTTCGCGTGCAAGCTCTATTTCAGCCTGGAGGATCTGTCTGTGGATACCGGATTCAACGTCCCCGGCAGAGAGTTCATTCCAGTTTTGCAGGTCGGTGGTCGCTTCCTTGTAATTCCCCGCGGAGAAGGCTGCCAGGTAATTCTTGAATGCGGCCTCCTTCACGTCCCCGGAAGATTTTATCCGCTCCGCCGGCTCTGCCCCCCTGAAGCCCATGCATACAGGCCGGTACTTCGCAATGTTCGGAGACTGTGCGAGCGTATCGAACGTGCCCTGGACCGCCTGCTGCAGGATAAGGCTGAAGTCCTGCGCCTTGACGTTCGAACAGAATACCACGGAATTCGAGCCGGAGTAAAGCGCCGCCTCCGCGAAGAACCCGATGGCGTCCGGGTCTATCGCGGCCATCTCTTTCACGAGCAGTGCGGGGCTGACCCGCTCCCTGAAAAGCAGGTCCGGGTCGACCGTCACCTCGGAGGTATCGTCCGCCACGACAATGGAGAACGTGGCCAGTGAGGTCTCCTCGAGCCTGCCCTCGGACACGATAATCTTCCTGGTAAGATCATTGCCCGCGAGGCTCTTCCTGATGCCGGTTGCGTTGTAATACGCACTTGCAAACGGGCCTCTGTCTCCGTCCATGTAATACTTCGCCCGTTCAACGGACGGAACGAAGGTGAATGGGACTCCCATTTCACGCAGCGCGTCCAAGGCGGCAAGCGAGTGTGCGTCGAGCACGATGAAGCGAACGGGCCCCGCCCCAATTATCTTTTTCACGGAGGAAGCCAGAGACTGCGGATCACCCGGGGTCACCGCCAGATCCATAAAATCTGAGGCGCCGGCTTCAAGCTTCCATGCGAATACCTTTTCCCCCCTTGCGATGAACTTGAGCACCGAGGCGCCGCGAGGAACCTCGACGGAACCGCCCGTGCCGAAAAGGTATGACGCAAGCAGCGGGCTCACCGCTGAAAGCCTTGTTTTAAACTCGGCCAGATCGGCCTTCTGCATCGTACGCAAAGTCTCGAACTGTTTGAGCTTCTCGGAACCGGGCTGCTCCCCGGCCTCGAGCAACGCCGAAACCTGCTTCCCGCTGGCGTTCAGCGCATATATCTTTTCCATGTAAGCGCTGAAATACTCGGAATCCTTGGCGTACCTGAACTGAGGGGCCTCCAGGCAGAGCGTTATCGTGCGCAGCGTTTCGTATTTCTTTTCGAGCACCACGAGCGCCGTCTTCCAGTCCCCTCCGGCAAGAAGCATGTCCGCGTATTCATCGTAAAGACGCCGTATCCTGTTATAATATGATGAATACAGCGGAGGCGCTCCCTCCACCATCGCGATCGCATTCCTGAAATACTCCCTCGCGCGCACGACCGCGTCCTTTCCCTCGACAGCCTCCCCGTACCTGCAGAGGAAACGGGCCGTCTCGTGGTCCACGATCCAGCCAAGGTCCTCGTACGCGTTCGCCCTGGCGGTTTTTTCCGCGCCGGCAAGCGATTCGTAGGCGAGGTCCATCATGCCCATGCGCTGCCGGCACGCGCTCGCATTGAGCAGGAGCTTGATGATGGTGGCGTTCGAGCCGTTCTTTTCCGCCTGCGAAAGGGCGGTCTCGAACCGCTTGAGCGCCTCCGCGTACATGTTGAACAGGTCGCGGTTATTCAGGTAAAAGCTGTACGCTCTGTCCTCGGCGCTCGATCCCCTGAGACTGGGCGGTTCCGCGCTGAAAATAAGCTCGGCCTTGTAAAAGGTGAGCACCCCGACCGCGATATCGATGGCGTAATATATCGACGTCGCCTCTTCCCTGATCTGATCCCTCAACTCCTGCTGCTGTTCCGGGGTGACCTTTTTCTTGCGAAGCTTCGCGTCTTCCTTCATCACCTCCAGCTCCTGCGCGAAACGCATCTCCTCGTAGCTGTCCTTGTATTCGGTGATGTTGCCGATCAGCTTGTCGATCTCCTTCACCGGATTTTTGAGCAGCCCGGGATTCTCGTCGATCAGAAAAGCATACAGGTTTGCGGTGTTGATGATCGATTCGAAGATGCCCTCCAGATCGTAGACGTCGCTGTCGGCCGCGTAGTCCCAGGCCTTCTTGAAATAATCCAGCGACTGCTTGTAGTTCCGGAGCTTGAAATACCCGTAGCCAATGTTGTTGAGGGTCTTGATTTTCGCTTCCCTGTCGATCTTGTTCGAGCGCTCCTCCAGCTGCGCGAGCTTTTTCTTCAATATGTCTATTGATTTCCTGAAGTTCCCGCGCTCAAAGAAAATGTCCTCCTGCATCGCGAAATTGAGCACCTTTTTCTCATAGGTGTTCAGCCGCTCATAAATCCTGTTCCCACCGATCACCACGCTGTCGGAACCAAGGTCAAAAAAGCTGATCGGACCAAGGCCAAGGATCTTCCACCTCATCTTGTATGCTTTTTCCTCGTGGGTCCCCTTTTTCAACAGCACGCGCGCCTTGCCCAGGTACTGCAGGGACTTCGCCGTATCGCCCATCTCTCCGTAGCAGTACGCTATCTCCTGCATGTAGCGGGCCTTGTCGATCTTCACCTTGTTGCGGCTCGCGAAACTGAGGATGGTATTGTACCACCCGATCGAGTCCGCGTATTTCTTTTCCATGCGGCTCAGCAGCGCAAAGTAGTAGTACGCGGTGAGAATCTGCTTCCGGTATTTCTTGAGCTTTTTGCCCGTCGCAAGCGACTGGTATATGTTGAGCGTCTTGCTCATTTCCTCGCGCGCCTTGGCGTACTGTGCGTCCTGCCAGCAGCAATAGCTGTAATGATAATGATAAAGCGCTTCCTCGATCTTGGATCGGAAGCCCGACTTGTACTTGGCTACCAGGAGGTAATGCTGAAGCGCCCGCTCGTAATTCGTCAGCAGGAAATACGTGTTCGCGATGTTCAGGTGAAGGTTCCCTTCCTGCTCGGGGTTTTCGGACTCCCGGTTGACGACCAACGCCCTTTCGTAGAGCGCGATGTTCTTTTCCCACAGGAAGCGGGGGAAAAATTCCGCGAACTCCTTCTGGTTTTTGCCGCCCGTTTCCTCCTGGTCCTCGCTCCTGCGCAGGTCCACGTACTGGTACACCCATCCCTTGAGTATGTAGGCATCGGTGAAGGAATCGTCAATAAAGAGAGCCCAGTCAAGGTGCTCGATCGCCGACTTGAAATAACCTAGAAGCTCGGTGATGGACTGCTTTGGCAGGCCAATGATGTCCGCTGCGGCGGACGCGGCCTCCTTTTCGGCCGCAACCGCGAGCCTGGAATAGAGATAGCCCAGCCCGTAGATATATGCCTTGTCGAAATTGCGCCGGGCGCGCTTCAGCCCCTTACCGGTATATTTTTCCTCGAGCTTTTTGAGGTCCTCAACGGTATTTCCCCTCCATTGCACGTACGCGTCGATGTAGAGCACATGAGCGCGCGCCCCGCTATGGGCGATGATGTCGCTGAAACGGCGCTTGCCCTGCAAATAGCTGACGAGCTTTACATACCTGGCGTAGATCGCGGTCGCGCGCTTGTACTTTCTGTCGAATTCCGCCCTTTCGCCTCTATCCTCGTAATAATCTACAAGGCGCTGTATGACATCCCTGATGTCTTTCTGACGCCACTGGAGGTCGTAACTGGTTATCGCTTCGGTGAGATACTCTTCGAACTCCTCGATGTCCTTTTCCTGTTCGGAAATTTCGGACAGGGCGAGGTTCGTCTTGTAATAGACAAGGTCGGTCTTTTGGGCGCTCTTCAAGGCTTCCAGGAACTCCGCCTTCGCCGATTTCGCGTCACCGGCCTCGCCAAGGCTTTTTCCCGCCACGTAATGCAGCAAACTGGCCAGCAGCTTGACGTCCCCATATTTCCTTAGCATTGCCGCGGCGCTCGCCGCACGCCGGGAAACGTCGCGTTCGGACTCGAAAATTGCAAGGAGATTGTTGATCGAGTCGTTGACGAGCAGGCTCTTCTGCGAGTTGAAAACCTGGATATACGATGGAGAGACTTCATCCTGGAGCCGCGTGTAGGTCGCTGCGGCAAATTTGTAATGAACATAGGGCAGCCTGATGAACGACGCATGCTCCGCAATCACGCGCTGGTAAAGGAGCACGGAATCATTGTACCTTCCCTGCCGGGCGTATTCGTCGGCGAGGTCTTCCATTAAATACGGAAGGTAGCTCTCGCGGGTCCTGTCGGCGGATACGTCGCCCAGTGCGCCCAGGAGTAGGTCGGCGCACCCGCGCCTGTTCATCCGCTCAACCGCACAACGCGCCATGATGGAGCGATAATCGCTCCTGTCGGCGGAAAAGGCGATTAGCGTCTGCAGCGACTGCTGTGCCCTGGCCTGGTCCTTGAGCTCGGCGTATTTCACCGCCGCATCCGCAAGCGCCTTGCCCGTAAAGACCATGGAGTCCACGTCTCCCTGCTTCCCAAAGAAATGGTAGGTTTTTTCGAGGCACATCAGGTACCTTTCCACGTCATCGTACTCGTCGAGAAACTTCGCCGCAAGTTCGTACTGCTCCGAGGCGGTCGCCTTCCTGGGAATGATACCGGTGTCGGGAATGACGTTTATGTTGATGTTCTGCCCGGTCTGCTCCGAGTAAACCAGGACCCCGTTCAGGGCCGAGGACCAGTGCGGGTTGAACGACGACTGCGAACGCAGTGTTATGGGGTATTCCTGCCCCGTGGCAAGGTTATGGTACATGAGCACTGAATCGTCCTTGAGGTTGACCTGCCCGTCCAGGTTGGAGTCCCTGTCTATGCGCGTGAACACTATTTCGTCGCTCGTCCTTAGAAACGTGGGCGAGAGCTCGATCGCGGGGGAGTTCGTTACGCGCTTCTCCTCCCCGGTTTCCCTGTTGAACGTGTAGATTTCGCCCTTGCCGCCTGCGTCCCTGTACGAGACGAACACGATCAGCTTCCCGTCTTCGGAAAAGCGCGGGCTTGTGCCTCCGTCCTTCGTGATCTGGGTCAGGTCCTTTCCTTTACGGCTCATCACCCAGATGTTTTCCCTGCCGTCCCTGTTGGATGAGAAGGCGACAAGCGTGCTGTCGGGCGACCACGCGGGGGTGGTGTCCTTGATGATCTTGATCGTTTTAGACACCGGGTCCTGGAATTGAGTGAGATTCTTCGCATCCTCGTCCAGCGGGGGCAGGTCGGTCACCGATTCCTCCGCCTCTTTTATGAGCTTTTTGGATTTGACGCGCACTACGTATATATCTCCCTCGGGATCCTCGCGCGTCGACACGAACGCGAGGTAATCTCCGTCCGGGGAAACTGCCGGCATCGTGTCCCTGGAGGGATGCGATGTCAGCCTGACAGTGGTAATGCTCGTGAGGGACCTAAGGTAGATGTCGTAATTCCCCGCCTCGCGGTCCGAGGCGTAAAAGAAGTACAGCCCGTCGGCGGTGAATACTCCGTCTACGTCGACGGACGCCTCGAACGTGAGAGGAATTGATCGTCCCGTATCCTGGAATTCCTGCTCCAGGATGCTCTTGTATTCGAACGGGACTTCCTTAGTCGCGGAATCGTCGCAGGCAAAAAGTGCCGCCAGTCCCAGCGCCGTGAGAAACCCAAGAAATTTCCTGTGTGCTTTCATTTCTTCTTCACCCACTGACCGATTTTATCCTGGATCCAGTCGTTCTTCTTCGCGAGCGCCGCCTGTTCCTCGGCAAACTTTTTCGCGAACGCGGCCACGAGCTCCGGCGCGGGCTTTTCGGTGCCGGATTTTGCGAGGCTGCGCTCGAATATGGAGGCGCGCGCGCCGTTCTCGTCTTCGAGCACTTTCATGAGCGCCTTTTTAAGCCCCGCGTTTCCCTCGTACTTCTGGGCGGGAATGTAGGCGGCGAATCCCGAGTTCGCTTCGCCTATTGCGCCCTCGTCCTTGTAGACGCGCAGCTTTTCCTCGTTGAATTCCCTGATCTTGAGCGCCTTGAACAGGTCTTCGTCACCGCCTGAAACCACCATGGGGGTGCCCTTGGTCTTCGTCACGCTCGTCTTCACCGAGGACACTATCCATGCGTCCTTTTCCAGTTCGCGGTATTCGCCCACGATCTGGCGCTCTATCACGGTCTTTTCGCCGGTAAGCCTGATATCGGGAGGGGAGATCTCAAGACAGCTCGGTATGCTCGAGCATCCCCAGAGACCGAGCGCCGCAGCGCATATTATCATGAAAAACAATATCTTCCTGTCCATATCACTTTTCCTCCCGTACTTTTTTCACGTATTCCTGGATCGGCATACGGTCGAATTCGACCTTCTCGTCCTTTACGCCTACAAGCATGCCAAACAATCCACGAGAAAGGGTAACAGTCGTATACACGAGCCCCTTGTCCAAATTAAAGTCGAATCCCCTCACCGAGACCGAATTATCCACGGGGAACTGTGCTATGCCGAGCTTGGACTCGCCCTTCTGCGTACTGAGTCCCTTCATGAGGCGGTTGGCGAAGCTCTCGCCGATCTTGTAGATGTTTACGGTCCCCTGCGCCAGGATTTCCTTCTTGATGTTGCCCACTTTCCCCGAAAAATTCGTGCTCAACGAAAGCTCGGCGTCCCTCGTTTTATGCGCCGGGTCCGGATCGTCCATCTTACCAATGTCCACATTCGTAACCTCGAGCACCAGCTTGTACTCCATGTTCTCCGGCTTCATGTTTGCCAGGTTGAAGAGTATCGTCTTGCCATAGAGCGAGCCGTCCAGCACATATGCCTTCAGGTTGGAAATCATGAAGGTGTTTTCACGGAAGGTCATGTTCGCCGAAAAATCCTTGAGATACTCGAAGGGAAGCTCGCGCGCAGGATGCTTCGCGGCGATCGACGCGATCGTAAAATTAGGCGCTTCCTTGAAATAGTCGTTCGGGATGACTTCGTTCTTGTCCACGAGGAGCCTTGATTCGCCCGAGTAGCGCGGTGTGAAATAATACTCGAAGGGGAAATCCATGTTCACGTCGCTGACCGCGAGCTTGGACTCCGTGTTCTTCACGAAGAACTTGTCGATCTTTATGTTGCCGAACGCCTTTCCGCTTTTAAGATCTCCCTTCACGAAGGCGTTGACCTGCGCCAGTCCGGAAAGCCTCCACGGACCAAAAACAGGCTTTTCCTGCGGCGCGTTGAGCTGGATGAGCACCCTGATGTCAGAATCCTTCATGGGGGGAGCGCTCGTGTCCACCCACCCGTTTGCCGCAACGGTAAGGCTCTTTTCCACGCTCGTGATCGCGAAGTTGTTGATGGTGATGAACTTGTTCTGGTTCGTCATCGAAACGTCGGCGGCCATGCGAAGGTCGGTCACATCAAAATCCGGAACGAGCAGGAGCATGCCCAGCCGCGCGTTCATGCCCACCGGGTTCATGGCGAATCCCACGTCCATCGTCATGTCCACCGGCTTCTTGAAGGGCAGACCCTTCAGGCCCTTCTTGATGTTGTTCGGAAGCATCACCATCAGCGGCTCTTTCATGAAGGTGAACTTCCCGATGCGGATGGTGCTCGATGTCCCCTCCGCAAGGTTCACGTTCCCGGTCATGACCACGTCCAGCGCGTTCATCCCGTCCAGGGGATTGAACATGCGCACCGAGATGTTCCTGAGCTCGATCGCCTGGAAGCCGCTGAACGCCATCACGTCGATACCCACGTCGACCCCGTTCGCGCCTGACTTGTTCTTGTTGAGCGTGTACATGAAACTGGGAATGGAAAGACGGGACGCGATCTTCATGTCGTCCTTCATCTTGTTGACGGCGTAGGTGAGCCTGAGCTGCGGAATGTTCGCCTCGGACGACGGGTTCTTGAAGTAGACGTAGTTGAAATTCACCTCGCCGTTTATGTCCATCTTGTCGGGCGTTCCCTGGATGGAAAGGGGGTAGAGGGATATTGCCCCGCTGAAGCGTGTGGTGTAATCATGCGTGAGTGCGAGGAAATACGGGTAGAAATCGTCAAGGACAATTCCGCTCTCCTGCATTTTGATGTCGATCACCGGCGCGGTGGTCACGTCCTTCACCGAGCCGCCAAGGAAGAGCCACTTGCGGTTCAGAAAGGTGACCCCGAAATTGTTCACCTGCAGGAAATCCGTCCCGGGATCGTAGAAGATGTCGTAGGACACCATGAAATTGAGGGGCGCGAGGTGCGCCTGCTTGAACCGTACCGGCGTCCGGTAGGTCCCGAACTTGAACAGGCTCTTGAATTCGGGCTTGTTGGCCTCCGTTCTGTTGAACAGAAGCTTCCAGGTGAGGATGAGCGGCGGCGTTACGTCGGCTTCCTGCGAGTAGAAGGACACCTGCATCTCCTCCTCCGGATTGAGCACGATCTTCATGCGCTCGAGGATGGACACCGCCTCTACAGACTTGGGGATTTTCCTGAAGGGCGGGACCCAGATGTCCATGGTATAGGTGAGGCCCTCAACGTTGGCATTGAAGGTGCCTCCTTTGACGTACATGCGGAAATCGTCCAGGATGAACTTGAAGAGAAATTCCACCGAAATGGGCAGGCTGATTTCCTTGCTGGGCGGTCCCGCCTCCTCTTTCTTCTTCTCCTCTTTTTTCTCCGGCTCGGGTTTTTTCTCCGACGGCTTCATGAGCTTCGCGGCGTTCCAGGCGCCGTTCTTCTCTTCCAGGTAGATCCGCGGCTTGTAGATTCCGATCTCGTCGAAATGCACGTTGCCCGTGAAAAGGGAGAAGAACCCGTACTTGAGGACCAGCTTCTCTATCTCAACGAACTTTGATTTATTGAATTCCTCACCATTGCGGATGAGGATGTTGTTGATTTCAAAACCGCTGTAGGGGCTGAAGCGCTTCACGCTGAGCGAGATCTCCCCGTTGGACATCTCGTTGAAATTCGATACGATGAGCCTCTCCACCCGTTCCGGGGTCAGGTATATCCTGACTGCGATGAGTGCGACGGTGAGCACGCACACAAGCACGATCGGCACCCATACGAACAGCACCCTGGCCGCCATGATCGCAATGCGGGCCTTCAACGACCGGGCATGATCCCGGCCTTTTGATCCCGTCGCATCATTCCCGCGCTTCGGTACCGCGCTCTCGCCCGGTTCTTCGGATTCAGGTTCGGCGGGATATGCAAGCCCTGCGGACCTGGAGGCCGCGCGCCTTCCCGCCTTTGTGCCTATTGAGGGTTTCTTTTTTTTCATCGGACGGCACCTGCTCTGTAATTTTGGGAGCTTTATTATAGTCGCTGATTTCCTCAGCGCAAGAAAAATTTAGCGCATCACGATGGCGCTTCCATGTTTCCCGGAAAATTGAGTTGCCCGGACGCCGCCGTCGGAATATAATCGATTGCCACCGTGGAACCGGTGAGTCAAACCATCCATCAACATTGAGAGGCCATTTATGTGCGATACCATAGTCGCAGTCGGATCGGCAACATTTGACGGGTCCGTGATACTGGCGAAAAACAGCGACCGGGAGCCCAACGAGGCGCAGCTGCTTCACTACGTTCCCGCTGCCCGGCATGGTAAAGGCGAATCGCTCAAGTGCACCTACCTGACCATCCCCCAGGCCCGCCAGACGAACGAGGTGCTCATCTC
>CALMJO010000304.1 GCA_937864375.1 uncultured Spirochaetota bacterium | reverse complement strand
TGGTAGAGGCATGAGCATTGGCGGATAATGTGAAATCGGACCCGGGAAAAAAGGCGGCCGCGGACGACCAGTCCGTGAAGGCGATCACCTGCCCCTCGTGCGGCGGGCCGCTCACGCAGGGCGAGCGCGTGGAGGGGAGCGGCGACGACCGCGAGGAGATTCCCATCGCTAAGTGCTCCTCGTGCGGCAGGGAATACGACCAGCACACCCGGGAATACTATGAAGTTTACGCCGACACCTTCACCGCGGGCAGGGACGACACCATTTTCAAGCTGGGTGCGAAGGGCGTGCTCGACGGCGTCGAATACGAGATCATAGGCCGCATACGCTACCAGGAGGAGGACGAGTACGAGCTCTCCACCTGGGACGAATGGCTCGCGGTCAATACCGCCACGGGAAGCTGCCACTGGTTCCTGGAGGAAGAAGGAAACTGCTTCATCTATTCCGATTACGTCCCGCAGTCCATCAACATCGACGGCCCCAACAACACCTTCGAGTTCGAGGGGCGCAGCATAACCAGGAACCGCGGTTTCGTCGCGCGCATCGTAATGTATGAGGGCGAGCTCACCTGGAGACCCCGGATTGGCGAGCCAATGACGGTGTACGATTTCAAGATCGGGGGCGCCTATTACACGATAGAGCAGTCCGACGACGAGGTCTCCATTTCGCGCGGAATCAAAATTGGCGTCAAGACCGCGCTCGAGGCGTTCAGGAAGGATGAATACTCCGAACAGTACGAACATACCGTCCGGAGGCGAAAATTGTACAGGAGAAAAGCGCTCATTTACCTCGCGACGTGCGTGATCACCGCAGGTCTCATCGTTCATTCCTGCGGGTCGGGTTCTCGCGTGGAAGGAAGCATGAGCAATCCGCTCGTCCTCAAGAATAACGCGAAGACGACCGAACAGGGGCAGGAGGAAGTTTTCACGAGCGAGGTGCTCTACGGGCCGGTCGCGCTCGACGACGCGAAAAACCTCTGCGAGTTCAACGTCACAGTCGACGGGACCGTGCAGCCGCTCTCGCGCGAGTGGCAGTCCTTCCGCGTGATGCTTATCGCGAAGGAACGCCTGCAGTCCCTGGTTCCCGTGATTGACCACGCACATCTGAAAGAAGCTGAAGCGGCGCTCGACGACATCGAATTCCAGCCGGAGCCCGTCGAATCGTACGTGTTCCAGGGCGATTTCTGGGACGAGGACGGGACCGACAGCGAGGGCTACTGGCACGAATCGGACACCTCGCTTTCAAAAAGCTTCGTGATGCAGGACGCAGGCGAATATTACGTCTATCTTACGCTGTACAGCCAGAAGACCAGGAAGATCGAGTCGGTCGGCATTCAGCTTAATACAGGCTTGAAGAGCTCGCTCTATCTTTTCCTGGTCCTTGGCGTCCTGCTCGTGCTCATGACTATCAACTGGTCAAAGTCGCGCACGTACAACGTGCTGCCCTTCGCGGTCAATGAATAGGGGAGGCTTCACATGATTCGAACACTGGTCGTCGCGCTCGTGCTCCTGGGGGGAGGCTATGCACTCTCCCACTACATGGTGGGCTACGACCGCGCGGGAACGTATTATCTTCAAAAAATGAGGGAGCAGCGGAAATCGCTCAGGGTTGGCTCCGCCTACCATCCCGCGATGAGAACCGGCGGCCCGCTCTCGGGCGGGATGCGCGCGGGAAAGTGATGCGCACACTACCGGTTCGCCGGTACAACTATAAGACGAAGCATCATCGAACAAAAGGAGAATGCAATGGAATGGAGTCATGTGGTCAGGGGAGTCATCGAGACGGCGATCTTTTCGCTGCTGGGAATCGTCCTCATGGGAGTAGGCTTTTTCATCGTAAAGCTGTTCACGCCTTTTTCCATTAAAAAGGAAATAGAGGAGGACCAGAACGTATCGCTGGCCATCATCATCGGCGCGATCATCCTGGGGATATCCATCATCGTCGCATCGGTCGTGGGAGCGCCATCAAGCCAGCCCGGCGTAAACTGTCCCGCGCTGATGCAGATCGAGAAAAAGGCCGATGTAAAAGCGGAAGTTCCTAAAGCCGCCAAGTGATTTCGCCGGGCGCCGCCGCAGAGCAGAAGCTTCTCCTCTTAGCGCTCTTCCTTTCTTCTCTCTGCGGCATCGTGTACGAGCTCGTGCTGGGCTCGCTCGCGACCTATCTGCTGGGAAATCCCGTCGTTCAGTACTCGATCACCATCGGGATATTCCTGTTTTCGATGGGCGCGGGCTCATATCTCTCGCGCTTTCTCGCGCGGGACCTCGTGCGCGCGTTCCTTTTCATCGAGGCGGCCCTCGGTATCACGGGGGGAATCTCGGTCCTCTGCCTCAACTATTTCTTTTCGTTCACAGCATCATTCTACGCGCTCCACGCGCTCTTCGTCACCGCGATCGGCGTCATGGTGGGGTTCGAAATCCCCCTGCTCGTCAGGGCGCTCCGCCGCTACGGCGAGCTCAGGGCGGTGGTGTCCAGCGTGCTCGCCCTGGATTACCTGGGCGGGCTGGCCGGCTCGCTCGTCTTCCCGCTGCTGCTCTTCCCGCACCTGGGGAGGTTCCTCACATCCATAATCATCGGCATGGCGAACATCGCCCTCGCCGTGGTGCTCATGCGGGTGATAGACTATCCCGGGAAGCGGAGGGCCGATCTGCTTTTCCCCGCAGCCGCGCTTGCCCTGCTTACGGTGCTCGCCGTGTTTTCCGGGGAGATCTCCCATGCCCTCCAGCGCCGCCTTTACCTTGACGATATCGTCTTTTCGAAGCGCTCGAAGTTCCAGGAGATAGTGCTCACCAGGGCAGGGGATGACTTTCGGCTCTACCTGGACGGCTCCCTGCAGTTCGCCACCTCGGACGAGTATCGCTACCACGAAATGCTGGTTCACCCGGCCCTGTCGCTGGTTCGGGCCCCGTCCAAGAGCGTGCTCATCCTGGGGGGAGGGGACGGGCTCGCCCTTCGCGAGGTGCTGCGCGATCCGGCCGTGGGGCGCGCGGTGAACGTCGAGCTCGACCCCGAGATCATCGCCCTGGCAAAAAGCAATGCAAGCTTCGTGAAGATTAACCAGGCCTCGCTCCACGACGCGCGCGCGCAGGTCGTCGCGAGCGATGCGTACCGGTACCTCGTGGGCAATACCGAGCGCTTCGACTGCATCATCGCCGATTTCCCCGACCCCCATGACGAAACCGTTTCAAAGCTCTACACGGTCGAGTTCTTCCTGCTTGTGAGACGCGCGCTGGCACGTGAAGGCGTGTTCGTCACCCAGTCGACCTCGCCGCTCTCGGCGCGCGAGGCTTTCTGGTGCGTAAGCGCAACCCTCCGGGAGGTGTTCGCAGAAGTGATACCTTACCACGTATACGTGCCGAGCTTTGGCGACTGGGGGTTCAATCTGGCCGTACGTGACGGTCCCTGTCCCGAAGCGCATTGGGATCCCCCCGCCGGACTGAAGTTTTTCAACCGGGAGATCTTTGCCATTGCTCGTCATTTTCCCGGGGATTCGTCGGAAATCCCGGTGCGCGTCAACACCTTCGACCGGCCGGTGCTTTATACCTATTACCTCAGGGGCTGGAAGTACGCGGAGTGAGGGCAGCCGGGACCGGCGAATACGCCAGAAACAAATTGCCTAGTGCTTGACACGAAATCCACCCTTGACCGATACTACAGCGGTTAACTCAAGGCAATGCAAGTATTGAAGACATCCCGAAATCTCCTGGCTCTCCTTGCATGCATGGTGGTCTTCGCATCATATTGCACGGGACACCCCGAAGGCGCTCCGCCGCGCGCGGTACAGGGCCGTTTAGACCTGTCCGGGTGGGACCTGAACTCCAATGACCCCGTTCCGCTTGACGGGGAGTGGCTGTTCAACTGGAATGAGCTGGCACCCGTTGCCGCACCGGGGAGTGAATCCGGTACATTTGTCACAGTCCCGGGGGCCTGGTATTCGTACGAGCAGGTGCCTTCCCGTATCAAGCCTTACGGGTGCGCCAGCTACCATCTGAGAATAGTTACCGACGGTTCCAGCCGGCTGCTCACCATCAAAACGAGCGAGATTCCAATCGCAAGCCGCGTGCTCGTGGACGGGAAGCCCGTCATCGACACGGGCAGCGTCTCGTGCGATCCGGAGTCATTCGAGCCCATGAACTATCCGCGCACGGCGAGCTTCATCGTCAACGCCCCCGAATTCGTGCTCACCGTGCAGGTGGCGAACTACCGGCACCGCATCGCCGGCATCGTGCGCAGCATCCTCCTGGGAACCCAGGATAAGATCAACGCGCATTCCCGTGTTCAGCTCGCCTTCGACCTCTTTCTCGCGGGAAGCCTGTTCATCATAGGGCTTTATCACCTGAGCCTGTTCATCCTATGGCGCAAGGACCGCGCCTCCTTCTGGTTCGGCATTTTCTGCATACTCATGGCCCTGCGCGCCATCCTCATGAACGAGCGCGCGATCTACGCTTTCATCCCCGGCCTGCCCTGGGAACTGGAGGTGCGCATCGAGTACTGCTCGGTGACGATCGGCGCGTTTTTTGTCCTCTTCACGCGCTCGCTCTTCCCCGATGAGGTGAAACGCGGGTTCGTGCTGGTGGTGAGCGCCATATCGGCGGTGTACGCGTCGCTCGTGGTGCTAACCCCCGCCAACGTGTTCGCCCAGGCGGTACTTGCGTACCAGGCGATCGCGGTGTCGGGAGGGGCCTACATCAGCATCATGCTCATCAGGGCCGCGATCGGCAAACGCGAGGGCGGGGTGATAATCCTCGCGGCCTACATGGTTTTTTTCCTGTCCCTGGCCAACGATTTCCTTCACGCGCACATGTTCATCCACACCACCTTCCTCGTACCCTTCGGGCTGCTCGTGCTCGTGTTCGCGCAGTCCTACATCATTTCCATGCGCACCGCGAAGTCGTACCGGATGGTCGAAGGCTTTTCACGCCAGCTTGAGCTCTACGCCCAGCAGCTCGAGGAGCGGGTCGAGGAGCGCACCCACGAGCTCCAGGAAGAGCGGAACAGGCTCAGGAGGCAGAGCGAGATCATCACCAACGAGATCGAGATGGCAAGCCGCATCCAGCAGCGCATGATACCCGCGCATCCGCCTGGAGACTCAATAAGCGTGATCTACCTTCCCATGAAGCTCGTGGGCGGCGACTTTTACGATTTCATCCCCCTCAGGGGACCGGGGCGCATCGGGATATTCATCAGCGACGTGTCGGGCCACGGCGTTCCGGCCGCGCTCATCACGTCCATGATCAAGAGCATCATTCTCCAGGCGGGCGAGCATCGCGAGGACCCGTCCGGGCTTCTCTTCCACATGAACGCGCTGCTCTCCGGGCAGACCGCGGGCAATTTCGTGACCGCCTTCTACGCGATCTACGACGAGACCGCCCGCCGCATCGATTATTCGTGCGCGGGGCACCCGGAGCCCATTGTCCTGAACGGCACCTCCCGGTCGCGCCTGGGCGGAATGCGCACCCTTCCGATGGGGATTATGGACAACGCCGCCCTGGTCGCGCGGGGGCGCCACTACGTGAACCACACCGCGGTTCTGGAAAAGGGAAGCAGGCTGGTCGTCTTTACCGACGGGCTCATCGAGGCCGCCCCGCACGAAGACCGCCGGAAGGTCTTCGAGGAGAACGGGCTGGACGAGGCCCTCCAGGAGCTCTTCCGCCTTCCCCACAGGGAGTTCATGAAGGCCCTCCATGAGCGGCTGGCCGCGCACCGGGGAAGCCACGAGTTCGAGGACGACGTGTGCATAATCTGCCTGGACGTGTGATGCCTCCTGCCAAAAAAACTTGACAGGAAGCCCCGTCGGACGCAAAAACTTTTACCGTCCATGTTTTCGATCGTAAAAATATTTTGTATGATTTAAATATAATCCGTCCGGATTATCGCGGAAGTACAATGGAAATCCATGAATTAGGCACCTGATCCCGGGGAGGAACGCATGTCAACCTATCAATTCCAGACCGAAGTGGCCCAGCTGCTTCACCTCATCATTCACTCGCTGTATTCCCACAAGGAGATTTTCCTGAGGGAGCTCATCTCCAACAGCTCCGATGCGCTGGACAAGCTCAAGTACCTCACCTATACGGATGACGCCTACCGCGGAATCTCCTTTGACCCGCGTATAGACATCTCGTTCGACAAGGACGCGAAGACGCTCTCGGTGTCCGACACCGGCATAGGGATGAACCAGGCGGACCTCGTGGAAAACCTGGGGACCATTGCGCGCTCGGGAACCCGCGCCTTCGTGGAGCAGCTCACCGGCACGGCGCGCAAGGACGCGAACCTCATAGGCCAGTTCGGCGTTGGATTCTATTCCTCTTTCATGGTCGCCCACAAGGTCGTCGTCACGAGCCGCAAGGCCGGCGAGGAGGCCGCCTGGCAGTGGACGAGCGAGGGCAAGGGCGAGTACGAGATCACCGAGGCCGCGCGTGAAACGCAGGGGACCACGGTCACGCTCTTCCTGAACGACGAGGGAACGGAATTCACGAACCACTGGACCATCGACAGGATCATCAAAAAATACTCGAACCACATCCCGTTCGCCATCCACCTCCATTACGAGGACTCACGCTGGGAGGGCGAGGGCGACAACCGTAAAGAAATCAAGGAGCAGAAGGTCGAGAAAATCAACGACGGGACCGCTCTGTGGAAGAAGTCCAAGTCGGAACTGAAAACCGAGGACTATAACGAGTTCTACCGCGTGATCTCGCACGACAGCGAGGACCCCATGCTCCACGTGCACACGGTGGCCGAGGGAACCATGGACTACACCACGCTCTTCTACGTTCCCCGGAAGGCGCCCATGGACCTCTACTTCGCCGACTTCAAACCAGGCGTGAAACTCTACGTCAAGCGCGTTTTCATCACCGACGACGACCGCGAGCTCATGCCCACCTACCTCCGCTTCGTGCGCGGCATTATCGACTCCGAGGACCTTCCGCTCAACGTGAGCCGCGAGATCCTCCAGCAGAACAGGACGCTCGCGAAGATCCGCACGACCTCCGTGAAAAAGCTCCTGGGCGAGTTCCAGAAGCTTTCCGAGGACGCGGAGAAGTACGACGCGTTCTACCGCGAGTTCGGCCGCCCGCTCAAGGAAGGGCTCTACTCGGACTACGAAAACCGCGAGGCCCTCATGGAGCTTGTACGCTTCAAGTCGACCGCGGTGGACGGTTACACCGGGCTCGCCGCGTACAAGGGAAGGATGAAGCCCGACCAGAAGGCGATCTACTACATCACGGGCGAGAAGGAGGCCAACCTACGGCAGTCGCCGCTCATCGAGATGTACCGCGAAAAGGGGATCGAGGTGCTCATCGCAGACGACGAGCTCGACGACATCGTGCTTGGCTACGTGCACACCTACAAGGACACCGAGCTCAAGTCGGTGAACAGGAGCGACGCCGCCGAGGACATCAAGAGCGAGCAGGACCGCGCGGAGGAAAAGACCGCCGAGCCGCTCATCGCCCGCATGAAGGAAATACTGAAAGATCAGGTGAAGGACGTGAAGGCGAGCACGCGGCTCACCGGTTCGCCGTCGTGCATCGTGGTGGACCAGTCGGACCCAACCGTGCAGATGCAGGGCATCCTCAAGGCGATGGGACGCATGGACGGGGGACAGGTGAAGCCCATCCTGGAAATCAACCCGAACCACCCGATCATCAAGATCCTCGAGACCACGACCGACGAGGAGCGCGTGCGCGACGTAAGCTTCATTCTCCTGGAGCAGGCCATGCTCATCGAGGGCGTGAAGCTTGAGAACCCTGCCGAGTTCGTCAAGCGGCTCAACAGGATCATGGAGCACGCGGTGTAGGCGGGTTAACGGCGCCGTCGGAGCGCCGGGCCCTCGCACGCTCCGCGGCTTGCGACGGTACCACATTGCCCTCTCCCGTAATTCGCGTTTCCGTCGCACTCATGCGGCTGTCCGCTTTTCCGGGGATGCCGCACGCGGCGCGGACGGTACGCGGACCATGCCTATACTAATTGACAATTACCCGCTTCCCTTCTATCCTGCCGGATAATTGCGAGGAGCCGCCATGAACCGGACTGAATCCATCCTGAAAAAACTCGACAACATCACCTACATGCTCGAACTGGTGCGCTCCGAGATGGAACAGATGATCACGGACAGCCTCCTGGACGCCGGCACGAACTACAACCAGAAGCTCGAGATCAAGGAGCTCCACGAGGACACCAAGAAGGTGCTCGAGGGCTTTCACGTCTCGCTCGACCAGGACAAGGGCGTCGTGGTCGAGTTTCAGGACGGCGAGGAAATCCCCTTCAGCGCTCTTGATTCCGACGAAATGTACGATATATTCGTAAGGATACATTCGTCGCTGCTGGACGACACCATTTCCTATAACTGAATGCCGGGAGGAACCTATGAAAATGGCGCGAACGTTCACGATACTCGCCGTAGCGTGTGTCCTGTTCACGACGACGAGACTTGCGGCGGAAAACGCGATCGACGTGGACGTGCGCAAATCCTTCGCCCGGCTTTCGGACGTCTATGCCAGGCAGTACCCGGCGGGGACCGTCAGGAAGGGGCTCGCCGTCCTCCCGTTCGAGGAAAACTACGAATACACCGGTTTCCTGGCGGAGCAGAAGTCGCCGTCGGACCACGAGCTCGAAATGAAGGAAAAGTACCTTGGCATGCCGCTATCAATTCTCGCGGACGGGCACGACGTGAACGACCTGAGCTTCAACCGGTCCTATGCAATGGGCATCAGCCTCAATTTTTATTTTTAGCCTCGCGTAACATCAGGGTCCGGCGGGACTCAATGATATATAGAATAAACATGGAGGGTAATCATGATCCAGCGTATATTCTCGCTCGCGGCCGTATTCGCGTTGGTGCTCGCGCTCGGGTGCGCGTCAATGTTCGGCGGCGCCAAGGGCGGCAAGTCGGGAGGAACCCGGGACGACAAGCCCGTAGCCGGCGACAAGCTCGAGGGAGCGGCCGGGATGGCGGACTCTGACGCACGGTCCTCCGGCGAAATCCACAAGAGGACCGAGGAGAAGCGCACGGCGCCCGCCGCGAAAAAAGACGGCGAGAAGAGCCTCGCCGAGCCTTCCGGAGGATTCAAGGACGGCAAACCCAAGGCGGCCGACGGCAAGGGCGCCGACAAGAGCAAGCTCAAGGCGGACGATGCCCCCGCCGAAACCGACACGAGGCCCAAAAAAGATGCTCCCGAGGCATCGGGTCTCAAGGCGGGTTTCGCGGACGACAACAAGCAGTTCAACTACTTCGTGAATTTCCTTTCGAAATACGGGGGCGAGGTCACCTCGTACCCTCTCAATATCCAGGAGCGCATCATCATCCGCGTCCTCGACCCTGCGAAGAAGCCGGTCGCGAACGCGCTGGTCGAAATAAACGTGAAAAATAACAACCTCTGCTTCGGCAGAACCTACGCCGACGGCACGTTCATGTTCTATCCCTCCGAGCATGACGCGAAATACACGAGCTATACCGCCGCGGTGACGACAGGGCAGAAGAAAAAGGAGATCACGATCGAGCGCGCCGGAAAGCGCGAGATCGTCATCGCCGTCGATGCGCCGCGTCCCGTCCAGAGGAACGTCCCGCTCGACATCGTCTTCGTCATGGACACCACCGGCAGCATGGGCGAGGAGATCGCGCGCCTCAAGGACACGATCGAGATCATCAAGCTCAACCTCACCGCGCTCCCCGCGAAGCCCCTGGTGCGCTTCGGCATGGTGCTCTACAAGGACAAGGACGAGGAAGAGTACCGCACCCAGGTCATCCCGCTCACCGACAACATGGACGCCTTCAAGCGCGAGCTCGACAAGATCGAGGCGAGCGGCGGCGGGGACGAGCCTGAAGACCTGCAGGGCGCGCTCCAGGACCTCATAGGCAAAATAAAGTGGAACACCGAAGGCATCCGCCTCTCGTTCATCATCACCGACGCGCCGCCGCACCTCGATTACGGGCAGCAGTACACCTACGCGAGCGCCGCGCGCGACGCGCGCGCGGGCGGGATCAAGATCTTCAGCGTGGGAACGGGCGGCCTTCCCCTGATGGGCGAGTACATCCTCCGCCAGGTATCGCAGTATACCTACGCGAAGTACATCTTCCTCACCTACGGCGAGAAGGGCGAGAGCGCGGGAGGCGCGGAAGGAAGCGTGAGCCACCACACCGGCTCCAATTTCACGACCGACAAGCTCGAGACCATCATCATGCGCTTCGCGAAGGAGGAGCTCTCCTACGCGTCCGACCAGCCCATCGACATGGGAGAGGAATACTTCCAGGCGAAGAAGCTCGAGGACGAAAAGAACGAGGAAACGCTGCGCAAGCTGTTCGACATGTCGCTCGTCCAGCTCGTCGACTACTCCTCGCTCAAGCTCGACGAGGGAACGCCCACCAGCATCGCGCCCTTCGCGGCCGCGGGCGAGACGATCGTCCCCAGCGCCGAATACTTCACCGAGCAGATGGCGCACTCCCTCTCGAAAAACAAGGTTTTCAAGGTGGTAGAGCGCAGGGACATGCAGAAGATCATGAAGGAGCTCGAGCTCCAGCAGACGGGAATCGTGGACGACGAGGGAGCCGCGAAGGTCGGGAAGATGCTCGGCGCAAAGATGATCGTCACCGGCAAGCTCTACGCCAAGCCCGAGTCCTACGAGCTCTTCATCAAGCTCCTGCGCGTCGAGACCGCCGAGGTGCTCGCCGTCAACAAGCTCAGGATCGACAAGAAGCTGGGACTCGCGAAATAGCCGCGGGGCTCATCTCCCGGGTTGCATGCGCCCTTCATCCAAATGGAGGGCGCTTTCATCTGGAGCGGCCTTCACGAGCGGTACCGACCGGCTTACGGGCGAGGGGAGGGCGTTCATGCGCACCCGCCGACTCTCATTTCAAGGCGCCATGCGCGCAAGAAACGACTCGCCATCGCCAACGCCGAGCCTGTACGCCTCATCGAGCCCGGCAGGGTTCGTATAGTCCCATTTCGTGATGGTGATGTCGCGAGAGGGCTGCACGTAGGTGCGGTTGGGGATGGCCGGGATCGACCTGGGGTCGTAGCGGCGCGTGAGCAGGATCAGCATGGGAGAGGACTGGTCGAGCGAGAAATCCGCGGGCACGTTGTCAATGAAGCCGCCGTCCAGGGCGGTCTTGCCCTTCCAGGAAAGGATGGGGGTGAACGGCGGCGTGCAGGAGGAGGCGAGAATCAGGTCCGCGAGCTCCTCCGGACTTTTACACTCGAGTACGGAAACCACCTCCGCCTTGAACGCCATTTTTCGGGTAAGGCGCGGATGCACGGGATAGGAAATCCTGCGCTCCATGTAGTAGGCGCTTATCCCGGCAAAGGTCGCAAGCCGCGGACCGGCCCAGAAGGGCGGACGGGTCAGTAGCACCCTCAGGAGAGGACCCTTGTGGATATTCGCGAGTCCCCGGGCGTCCACTGAATCGAGCATTATCTTACGGTACATTTCATAATGCGGAAACGCCCTCTGCCTTGAGAGGATTCGCTCCGGGTAAAAGTTCTTCCCGTTCGCGGCCGTCATACTCTTGAAAAGCTCGAGCGAGCGCTCCTTGTTTCCGGAATAGATGAGACATGCCATCGCCGCCCCGGCGCTCACGCAGGTGATCTCCGCCGGTTTATGACGGAGGGCGGGGAGCACCGTATCCATGAATCCGACCTGCCAGAGACAGCGGCTTCCCCCACCGGCGAACACGATCGTTTTATAATCCGGTGGCGCGAGGGCGGCCCTGACTTTTTTCCGTCGCGTATTCTTCTTCATCTCCAGTTATTGTCCCGCAAGGAAGTTGAGGGCGTCGGCGGCCGTCTCGCGTGGAATCTCCTCCATGGGAACATGTCCCGCGCCCTTATACACTATGGCCCTGGAGCCGGGAATCTCGCGCTTAAACCGGGAAGCGTTCTCTACGGGTATCCAGCGGTCCTCGGCGCCCCACATGATGAGCACCGGCGCCCTGATCGTTTTAAGCAGTGACGTGTCGGGCGCATCCGGACGGGCGCTGCGCGCGATGAACGCCGCGCGGTTTCCCTCGCGCAGCGCCATGTCGTAATAGCGGTCCACGAGATCATCGGTCACCTTTGAATCGTCCCCATATACTTCCAGGAGGCTCTTTCTGATGACGAAGCGCGGCGTCAGCCATCGTGCGACGAGGTTGATCACCGGCGTACGTGCGATCCTGAAGGGGAGGGGCGGGTCGTCGGTCCGCGGGAACCCTCCCGCGTCGATGAGGACGAGCCTGTCGACGCGCGCGGGATAATACGCGGCGAAATTCCAGGCTACCGCGCCTCCGAGCGAGTTTCCCGCCATGTGGCAGCGCGCCACCCCGGTTTTGTCCAGGAACTCGCGCATGAAATCGACGTACATCCGCGTCGAATAATCGTGCGATTCGTTGGGACCTGTAAGCCCGAACGCGGGAAGGTCCATCCGGATCACGCGAAAATGAGGAGTGAGCGCCTCCGCCCATGCGTCCCACGTATGAAGGGACGCCGCCGTGCCGTGCACGAGCACCAGGGGAAATCCTTTGCCTTCGTCCGCATAATGCACGTTCATCCCCTGCATGGCAAGGAACCTGGATGATTGTTTCGCATAACGTTCCTTGAGCGTCTGCACTGGGATATCACAGCGCGCCGCAGAGAGTACGAACGAAAGCGCCGCCACGAATAGCGCGCCAAGCGACCATTTGAGAATTTTCATGCCCATTGCGCCAACCCCGCCGTGAAAATGGTGAGCTATCCAGATGCGCCCCGATCCGCGTCACTGCAATGACAGGCTCGCATTATGGGGAAACTGGGGCATATCTGCAAATGATTTTTCATCGCATACAGCCGCGAGGCACCGTTAAAATACGACACCAGAGATCATCATCGAATATTTTATGACGGTCAATATGCTTTGTTTATTGGACGTTCAATTAATATTGACTCTAATTCAAAATAAGCTTGACCGATTCTCATTTCTGTTCATATCTTGCTGTTCGAATGCTTCCCATATTTAATCCCTGCAGGTGGACAGCTCATATGAAATCTCTGACGAGGAAAAATGTCGTGATCACGGGAGCAGCCGCGGGCATTGGCCGGCTCATGGCGCTCAATTTCGCGAAGGAGAAGGCCAATCTCGCGATAATCGATATCAACCGCAAACAGCTCGAGAAGACCGAGGCCGAGCTCGCGGCCTTCAAGGTGAATGTACACGCCTACCTCTGCGACGTGTCCGACAGGAAAGACGTTGACAAGACCGCAAGGCAGATCAAGCGTGATTTTGACAGGATCGACATCCTGGTGAACAACGCGGGCGTCGTGTCGGGAAAACCCTTTCTGGAGCTCACCTTTGAAGACGTCAAGCGAACCATTGACATTAATTTCCTGGGGACGGTGCTCTTCACGCAGCACTTCCTGCCCGACATGACTGCGCGCAATGACGGCCACGTGGTGAACATAGCCTCGTCCGCCGGTCTCCTGGGAATGCCGCACCTTACGGACTACTGCGCGAGCAAGTTCGCCGACGTGGGATTCACCGACTCCCTCCGTCTTGAACTCAAGAAGTTCGGATACACGGGTGTAAAGCTCACCTGCGTATGTCCCTACGTGATCGACACGGGCATGTTCAAGGGCTTCAAACCGCTCATGCTCAATCCCATCCTCAAGCCAGAATACGTCGCGGCCCAGATCATCCGGGGCATCAAGAAGGACAAACCCTACGTGAAGATTCCCGCCATGGTAAAAATAATCAAGTGGATCAAGCTCCTGCCGCAGGATATGGAGGACTGGATCGTGGCGCGTATGGGTGCCAACAGGGCCATGGACGGGTTCAAGGGCAAATAGCCCCTTTCAGGTGCTTGACAAATGCCGGTACAGGGTATAAGGGGATGCCAGGTGCGTCCCCTGTGCCCATGACCATAAAGGAAATTGAATCCCGGATCGTCGAGTTCCGGCTGCAGGAGAGATCGCTGCTCGAGAAGCGGCGCAAGGCGCGCACGCCGCTCCTGTACAACGCCGAAAAGCACCCCCTCGTGAACAGGCTCGCCGACGACTTGTATTCAAGGGCGCTTGGGCTTCCGCTTTTAAAAATTGAGCGATACTCCCAGCCAGGCAGGTGCGTGGGTCGCGAAGACGAAGAATTCCTGAGCGAGGTGAGCGTCATCCTGTCGGCGCGTGAGGTACACGAGGCCTGCGGGGGCGCGTGCAGCGATGTCATGCTCACGGTTAAGCTCATCTCGGGATTCGAGGACGTAGCGGCGCGCGAAGAGGAAAAAAAAATTATGGACGAGCTGGAAGCCATACGTTATACGATAAGGCAGCTCGTTGAACGGAAGCGACTGCTCAAAGAGACAACATCCTGACCCCGGGGGACCTCATGCAAAGCGTTCTCTTTTCACGGATCTTCGAAGAGGCCGCCGTCACCGTACACTACAAGAAGGGAATCTGGACGACCTCCGAGGTGCTCCACAGGCATGGTGGTGCGTACCGGGGACGCTATTTCACCGTGGAGATCGAAAAGCGGAAGCATGTGTACCATCCCGTGCTTGCATGGACGGCGAACGCACCCCGCTGGCTTTTCAAGCTGGAGCTCTCGTTCACGGGAAACGTGCCGGGCGACTGGACCTTTTTCAAGCACGGCTACCAGTCATGGACCGTGACCCGAAGCTATCGCCCCAATGAAACGCCCCTCAGGCCAAGGCGCCCGTGGTACCTGCCCGTGGTGAATCCTGTCGCGAAAAATCAGGACAACATGAACAACCTTCCATCGAACCGGAGGGGGGAGTATAATTCTGAATCGTACGTGTTGCTCAAGAACGGCGAAAGCGCCAAATGCGATTTCGCGGGCGTGTCGGGCGATTTCAGGGACTACGTCTATTTCCGCGCATGGATTGGCTCCGACGGGATATCAAGGTTCACGATCACCTACGACCTGGACAATTACGAGCTGCCCATGGGCACCGGGAAGCGGGAGATGGAGCCG
>CALMJO010000303.1 GCA_937864375.1 uncultured Spirochaetota bacterium | reverse complement strand
CGGACGAGGTATCCAAGCTCGCCGAGGCGACGTCGGAAAACTCGAGCCAGATCGAAAAGCTCATCCGCGAAAACCGCGGCATGATCGCCGGGAGCGGCAAGTACCTGGAGCAGTCGTCGGACATGCTCTCAAAGCTGAACCAGTCCATCTCCACCATCACCGAGGAGATCAAGGAGGTGGGGGGACTGCTCAGTGACATAGGGAACACCATCAAGATCATCACCAGCCTGAACACGCGCATCGCCGAGACCTCCCACTCCACGGAAATATCCACGCAGGAGCAGCAGATCGCGACCACCGAATCGAGCAGGACCATCCTGCACATCTCGGAAACGGCCCAGGACGTGGTGAACCATTCCCTCAGGATCGCGGAGTCGACCAAGGTGATCAACCAGCTCTCGGACGAGCTGAACAGCCTCATTAAACAGATGCTGGATGAAAAGGAGGAGGGCGCGGCGTAACGAATCCTCCGCACACCGCATCCCCAACGGCTGACGGGCGGAACCGCGGCACCGCTGTCCGCCCTCCGGCGAGTCGCTCGTTTCCGCTGCCGTTATGCGCGACTTCATGCCCTTACCTGCTCCACGCCTCGTCCCCTGCGACGTAGGTTTTCATCACCCTGACGCTCCCGAGCTGCGAGGCCGGGACCGCGAGCGGATTCCGGTCCAGCACGACCAGGTCCGCGTACTTGCCGGCTTCGATGCTGCCTATCTTCTTTTCCATGTTGAGCTGCCACGCGGAATAGATCGTCAGGGCCTTGAGCCCCTCGATGACCGGGATGGCATGGGCGCCCCCGATTACCATGCCCTCGCGGGTCTCGCGCGTGACGGCCGTCTGGAGCAGGCTGAAGGGCTCCTCGGGATACATGGGCTGATCGGCATGGAGCGAGATCACGAGACCGTTTTTCTGCGCGTCCGCCGCGGGCAGCATCCTCCCGGCGCGCGCCGGGCCGATGATGTCGTTCCGGAGCGCCTCCCCGTAGTAGTAAAGGTGGTTGATGTGGAAGCTGGGCGTCATGTTGAATCTCTTCATTTTACCCAGGAGCTCGGGCGGCAGAAGGAGGCCGTGCTCGAGCCGGTGGCGCGCGGTGTTCGCCGGCGCGGCCGCGATCACCTTTTCAAAGACATCGAGCACCTCGTCGGTCGACCGGTCTCCCTGCGAATGCACGCTCAACTGCCAGCCCGCCTCGTGGTACTTCCGGATGTTCTCGAAAAACACCTGCCTGTCGATCACGGGCTCCCCGGTGTGGCGGGACGGGATCTTAAGCCCCTTCCGCATGAGCTCCGAATCGAGGTAAGGCTCCCGGATGTACATGGACCCCGTGTAAGGAGAGCCGTCGTACCAGAGCTTGATGCCGCTCACTTTGAAAAAATCGTCGCCGTTCTCGACGCTGTCGGGAATGAGAAAGGGCGTATCGTGCTTGATGTACATGAAGTGGCGCACCATGGGGACGCGCTCCGGCAGCATTCCCGCGAAGGCGAGCAGCCGGTGAACGAGCCGTGGATGGCGGGTCGAAAGGTGCTCGTAGAGCAGGAAGGGCTTGCTGTCCGTGGCGTACATGCCCATGGTGGTGATGGACGTGAAGCCGTTCGCGAGGTAGTTCTTGAGCACCTCCAGGATGTTCTGCTTAATGTTGAACGCCTTGAGCACCTCGGCGTTGAAGGGGCGGATCGCCTCGGTCTCGACGATGAAGCCGGTGAGCCTGCCGGAGGCGTCCTTCTCGTAGAAACTTCCCGGCGCGGGATCGGGCGTGGAGGCGGTGATTCCCATCTTCGCGAACGCCGCCGAGTTGGCCCAGGCGGAGTGCATGCTCTGCGCAAGGATGGTGAGCGGGTTGTCCGGGGCCAGGGAATCGAGCAGGGCGATGTCCGGCGCACTGAGGCCGCGCACGAGCATGGGATCGAATCCCCTGCAGAATATCCAGTCGCCCTTTTTCGTTTCCCGCACGGCCCTGCGCACCCGCTCCCAGACCTCGTCCGGCGATTTGCAGGTAAAACCGCTCAGGTCGACGAAGCCGTGCAGGAAGGCCGCGAGATCGGGATGCGTGTGCACCGCGATGAGCCCCGGCATGAGGGTCCTCCCCTCCAGGTCCACGAGCCTCGTCGCGGGAGTCTTCTGCCCGAGGATCTCGTCCCTGGAACCCAGCGCGGCGATCTTCCCGTCGCGCACGAGGACGGCCTCCACCTTCCCCGGGTGGGCGTCGCTCATCGTGAGCACGGTGCCGCCAAAGAAGATCATTTCCTGCGGCGCGGACGTGCCGCAGCCCGCCAGTGAAATCCACGCGAAGAGCATTATGTAGAACGGCATCAGGACAAGGCTAAGGGACCGATGAAGAAAGGATCGGATGCTTGAACGGGGCATGATTATCCTCCTGGGCTCGAGCGGCATTTATGCGGGCCGAATCGTGACTTTAGCGGAAACGATTTTGGGATTTTTCGCAAACACTATTTTCCCGGCGCGGAACCGCATCCGGAAGCGCAATTTGTTAATCGGACAGCCGGGGCGTGGTGCATAGGTTCGCCGGACCCACGCACGCGCTCCCTCCTTCCTTCCGCAGTTCGCAACAGTTCGTCTTAAGTATCTGATGCCCCGATACGGCTGTTTCTTGCATTAACACTCCTGTATCATGAAAACCGTGAACGCAATCACCTTGAGATTTAAGCATATCCGATGGAGAAACCGATGCCACTCGGGGCTGAATACGGGCGGGATATTGCCTGATCGCGCCTGAGACCCGGCATAAGCGGGATGCCGGGCTTGTTTCGTAATTGACAACGCACCGGTCACATGCAATGAGTCAAATGCATTTAATACGGAAAGGAGATAACTCATGAACGTGAAGGTCTATTTCATTCCCGCCATTTTCATCTCAACGGTTTTAATCATCACGCTAGCTTTCGCAACCACCATAGGCGAGCGGCCTGCCGGGTTCGTTTCCATTCCGGACAACGGGCAATTCAGGGACGACACCGGCGAGATCCCGCTGGATTACGTCGACATGACGGGCGGGGCGATCGATATCACGGATTCGAGGATTAACATCAAGATCACGGTCAAGAACCTTCCGGAGAAGCTCGCGTTCAACCGCGCGGGCACGAAGGAGAATGACCTGGAATACAAGTGGTCCGTCGAGATGGACCTGAACGGCAACAATACCGAGGACCTCGCGTTCTCGCTGGACCACTACAAGGCGCCGGGTGCGGCCGAGGTCACCGACTACCTGTATACGCAGGCGGTCCCCGGTGTATTTAAAAAATCGGGTGGCAGTTTCGGCATGCTGTGCGACGGGCAGATGATGACAAACGGCAACACGATATTCATGGTGTTCATGAAGTCAGCCCACCCGGACCTGGCGGCCGTTACGAAGCAGGCGAAGGTGAGGTTCGTATGCGTGGGACGCACCGACAAGGGCGAGGTCGCGGTCGACTGCATCCAGAAGTGATCCGCCCCCCGGTCAGCGGGGAGAGGATTCCGCGGGAGGAATGACCTCGTAATTGAGGACGAAGCGCTTCGCCGGCTCCACCCCCTTCTCCCAGGGCCGGGCGAAGCGAATCTCGAGCGTGCCCCGTCCCGGCTTCACCGCCGTGAAGCGGAACACCTGGTACTCTTTGCCCCCTGCAATGCCAGGCCTCCCCGCCGGCTTTTCGGGCTTTTCGACGGTGGGCTTGCCCTCGGGCGCGATGCAGTCGTTGTGTCCGGCAATCTCCCATGAGTATCCCGTGCCCGCCTGCCGTTCCAGCCGCACCTCGAAGGTCTTTCCCTGCTCCAGCAGCGCCTTCATCCCGCTCTGTTCGAACACGACCGAGTAGGGATGAACCAGCTCGCCGCTCGTGGCGCATGAGAGCGCGCAGGCGAGCGCCGCAAGGGCGGCGAGGATCGCGAGTCGTGTATTTTTTAATCCCTTTTTCATCTTGTATTCCTCTCTCACCTGATGTCCTGCGGGTTCCCGGCCGTGACCACGACCCAGCATGCCCCGAACCCGATGTTATTGCTCGCATAATCGATCCATACGTAGCCCTTCTCCCCCCATGCCTCGCTCCACGAGTTTTTCACCAGGTAGGCGTTTTTAGCGTCGTCCCAGCCGGCGATCACGATAGCGTGGTTCGTGTCGTCCGGGGCGGCCATGGGCTCCTTCATGTCGAAGACGCCGCCCGCGTACGCGGTGAAGGCCTCGGTGGCGTTGACGGTCGCCGCGATGGGACCGTATTTACACAAGGCCGCCTTCATCTCCCGGACGCTGGGCGTACCCCCGTCGGCCGAGACATATCCCCAGGTTGAAACGCGGTAAGGCGTGTC